>NZ_RPRY01000151.1 GCF_003949795.1 Streptomyces sp. WAC06614 | reverse complement strand
CCCCAGCCCTACGGCACCCCCGACGTCCCCCGCGTCGCCGTCCGCGGCGAGGCCACCCTCGAAGTCGACCCCGAGATCGCCCGCATCGGCATCACCGTCGGCGCCCGCGGCACCGACCGCCGCACCGCCCTCGAAGACCTCACCGGACGCAACGCCGCCGTCCTCGACCTCGTCAAGAGCTACGGCGAAGCCGTCGAGAAGATCGAGACCGGAGCCTTCTCCATCACCCCCGAGCTCACCCGCCACGGCCGAGGCGAACGCGTCCGCGCCTACCACGGCCGCGTCCACATCACCGCCGAACTCTGCGACTTCACCGCCCTCGGCGAACTCACCACCCGCCTCGCCGACCTCGAACTCACCAGCGTCGACGGCCCCTGGTGGGCCCTGCGCCCCACCTCCCCGGCCCACGGCGAAGCCCGTAAGCAAGCCGTCCTCGAAGCGGTCCAGCGCGCCCGCGAATACGCCGCCGCCCTCGGCGCCGGCCTCACCGCCCTCGTCGAACTCGCCGACATCGGGGCCGAGAACGGCGCCCCCTTCGGCCGGCCCGGCGGCGGGGGCATGCGCACCATGGCCTTCGCCGGAACCGAGGAGTCCACCGCCCCCGCCCTCGACCTCGAACCCCAGCGGCAGACCGTGCACGCCCAGGTCAACGCCCGCTTCACGATGACCCCGCCCCAGCTCTGACCGCCGTATCCCAGGGGTGGAATTCCGTGCCCCGATTCACCCTCCGGGGGTGCTCATCAGAGCACCCCCGCGCCCATTCAACAATTGTCAACAACCTTTTGCCCAAAGGTTGTTGAGACGACATCGGGACCTCACTCCCTACCGCTGGGTAGGGCATACGCTCCACGTATGCGCCGAGCGAAAATCGTATGTACCCTGGGCCCCGCCACCGACTCGTACGACCAGATCAAGGCCCTGGTCGAGGCCGGAATGGACATCGCCCGCCTCAACCTCAGCCACGGCACCTACGCCGAGCACGAGGAACGACACCAGCGCGTCCGCAAGGCCTCCGACGAGACCGGCCGCAGCGTCGGCATCCTCGCCGACCTTCAAGGCCCGAAGATCCGCCTCGGCCGCTTCCACGAAGGCCCCGTACTCCTTGAACGCGGCGACACCTTCACCATCACCGTCGAGGACGTCGAAGGCGACCGCCACACATGCGGCACCACCTACAAGGGCCTCGCCACCGACGTCACCCCCGGCGAACGCATCCTCGTCGACGACGGTCGCGTCACCCTCGAAGTCACCGCCGTCGACGGCCCCCGCGTCCACACCCGCGTCGTCGAAGGCGGCATGATCTCCGACCACAAGGGACTCAACCTCCCCGGCGTCGCCGTCTCCGTCCCCGCCCTCTCCGACAAGGACGTCGACGACCTCCGCTGGGCCCTGCGCGCCGGCGTCGACGTCATCGCCCTCTCCTTCGTCCGCAGCGGCGACGACATCCACGACGTCCACCGCATCATGGACGAGGAAGGCCGCCGCCTCCCCGTCATCGCCAAGATCGAAAAGCCCCAGGCCGTCGACAACATCGACGCCATCGTCGCCGCCTTCGACGGCATCATGGTCGCCCGCGGCGACCTCGGCGTCGAAATGCCCCTGGAACAGGTCCCCATCGTCCAGAAGCGCGCCGTCAAACTCGCCAAGCGCAACGCCAAGCCGGTCATCGTCGCCACCCAGATGCTCGACTCGATGATCGACAACTCCCGGCCCACCCGCGCCGAAGCCTCCGACGTCGCCAACGCCGTCATCGACGGCACCGACGCCGTCATGCTCTCCGGCGAGACCAGCGTCGGCAAATACCCCGTCGAAACCGTCCGCACCATGTCCCGCATCGTCGAAGCGGCCGAGGAGGACATCCTCGCCAAGGGCCTCCCCCCGCTCACCGACCGCAACAAGCCCCGCACCCAGGGCGGCGCCGTCGCCCGCGCCGCCGCCGAGATCGGCGACTTCCTCGAAGCCAAGTTCCTCGTCGCCTTCACCCAGAGCGGCGACACCGTCCGCCGCCTCTCCCGCTACCGCTCACCCATCCCCCTCCTCGCCTTCACCCCCGACCCGGCCACCCGCGCCCAGCTCAACCTCACCTGGGGCGTCGAAACCTTCTGCGGCCCCCACGTCGAATCCACCGACGCCATGGTCGCCCAGGTCGAAGAACGCCTCCGCGACCTCGGCCGCGTCCAGCCCGGCGACACCATCGTCATCACCGCCGGCTCCCCGCCCGGCGTCCCCGGCACCACCAACATGGTCCGCGTCCACCACATCGGCGACCCGGTCGGCTGACCACCGCGCCGGCGCTCAGTGCTTGGGCCCTACGTGGGCGTCCAGGAGGGCGACGGAGGCCTTGCGGGCGACGGACACGTTGTACGGCTTCCCCTGCCGGGCGCAGTTCGTCCACACGACCCCGAGCCGGTCCAGGGTGTCCGTGAACAGCTTGCGGATGTCGTCCGAGACGTTCGTGAACCAGTACCGCGGGTACTCGTAGCGCTTGCCGTTGCGCACGGTCCAGTTCGTCATGCGGCAGCCGTCCGAGTGGATCAGCCCCCGGACGAACGCCCACGGCTGCTCGTCCACGATCTCCTGCTGCCACGGCTCCAGCGCTATTCGGCGCTCGTGCTTCTTGCCGGGGCCGTGCTGGGGGAAGTAGCGGCTCCAGTGGTACCCGTAGCTGGTGACGTTGACGCATCCCTGGTGCTGGACGAGACAGACCTTGCTCAGCGGGGAGACGGCTCGGATCGCCTCGCGGCACTGCTCGATCAGACCGGGATAGGCGTCGGAACAGGAGATCCGGAGGTATTGGCCGTCCCGTGAGCGGTGCTTGCCGATGTGGCCGTCACCGAGATACAGACCGAGGAGGTAGGCATACGCGGCGCGGTCGGCGGGCGGCGCCCAGGGGGCGGCCAGCATGCGGCCGCGGGGTTCGATGCGGGTCTGCCATCCACGGATGGCGGACCGGGATATGCCGGTCTCCTTGCTGACGGAGTTCAGGCTGCGGCCCGCCGCGACCAGGCGTAACGCTTCCGTGCGGGTGTCCATGTCGTACATGTGTCGGATGCTCGTGCACACGGTGCACCAGCGCCCCGCGCCGACGGAAAGTGGACCGGAAAGAGTGAAGGTCACGCGCCCCGGCGTGACCTTGGAAAATGAGGAAAAGTGCCCCAGGTGGGATTCGAACCCACACTGTCCGCTGTTTGAGAGCGGCCTCTCTGACCAGTTGGAGTACTGGGGCCTGGGAAAGCAAGGAATTAACGAGCCCTGCGCGACTCCACCTTACAGGAGCTAGGTAGGCTCAGGGGAGCTGTATAGCCCCGCAACGAGGAGCCGTCCGTGACCGCCGAGCATGAGTCGTCGCCCACGCCTGTCGACGCCGACCAGTCGCATGTCCCCCCGCTGACGACCCGCGTCGTCATCGCCGAGGACGAGGCGCTCATCCGGCTCGACCTCAAAGAGATGCTCGAGGAGGAGGGGTACGCGGTCGTCGGGGAGGCCGGGGACGGGCAGACCGCGGTGGAGCTGGCCCGGGAGCACCGGCCGGACCTGGTGATCCTCGACGTGAAGATGCCCGTGCTCGACGGGATCTCCGCGGCCGAGAAGATCGCCGGGGAGTCGATCGCCCCGGTGCTGATGCTGACCGCCTTCTCCCAGCGCGAGCTGGTCGAGCGGGCCCGGGACGCCGGGGCCATGGCGTACCTGGTGAAGCCGTTCAGCAAGAGCGACGTGGTGCCCGCCATCGAGATGGCGGTCTCGCGCTTCACCGAGCTGAAGGCGCTGGAGCAGGAGGTAGCCGACCTCACCCAGCGGCTGGAGACGCGCAAGCTGGTGGACCGGGCGAAGAGCATCCTGCAGACGCAGTACGGGCTGTCCGAGCCGGCCGCGTTCCGGTGGATCCAGAAGACGTCCATGGACCGGCGGATGTCCATGCAGCAGGTCGCCGAGGCCGTCATCGAGGACGCCGAGGAGAAGAAGAACGCCGCCCAGTAGGAGCGGCCGCGCCGGTCGTGCCGAGGGCCCGCCTCCCCCGAGGGAGGCGGGCCCTTGGTGTGCGAGGGGTCAGTCCTCGCCGAGGTACGCCTTGCGGACGTCCTCGTTGACCAGCAGGTCCCGGCCGGGGCCGGACAGGACGATCTTGCCGATCTCCATGACGTGGCCCTGGTCGGCCAGGGACAGGGCGGCCTGGGCGTTCTGCTCGACGAGCAGGATCGTGGTGCCGGCCGCCTTGAGCTCGGCGATGGTCGCCATGATCTTCTGCATCATCAGCGGGGAGAGCCCCATGGAGGGCTCGTCCAGCATGAGCAGCTTGGGCTGGGACATCAGGGCGCGGCCCATGGCGAGCATCTGCTGCTCGCCGCCCGAGAGGGTGCCGGCCGCCTGCTTGCGCCGCTCGCCCAGGATGGGGAAGAGGTCGTAGGCGCGCTGGACGTCCTTGGCGATGCCGTCCTTGTCCTTGCGGAGGAAGGCGCCGAGGAGGAGGTTGTCCTCGATCGTCATGCGGGGGAAGATGTGCCGCCCCTCGGGGGAGTGGGCGAGTCCCAGCGTGACGATGTGGTGGGCGGGGACCTTCTTCAGGGACTTGCCCTGGAACTTGATCTGGCCGCCCTTGGGCTTGATGAGCCCGGAGAGGGTGCGCAGGGTGGTGGTCTTGCCCGCGCCGTTGGTGCCGATCAGGGTGACGATCTGGCCGGCCTCGACGGAGAAGGAGATGCCCTTGACGGCTTCGATCTTGCCGTAGGCGACGCGGAGGTCCTCGACCTCCAGGAGTGCGGTCACTTGGCCTCTCCGTCCGTGGTGGTGCTGGTGGTGCTGTCCGCGGCGGGAGCGTCGTCCTCGGCGGGGGTCTCCTCGGCGTGGGCCTCTTCCGCGTGGGCCTCGGCGGCCTCGACCTCGGCGACCTCGTCGGCGCCGGGGGCGCCTTCGAAGGGCTCGCCGAGGTAGGCGGCGACGACGCGCTCGTCGCTCTGGACCTCGCCGGCGCTGCCTTCGATGAGCTTCTCGCCCTGGACGAGGCAGGCCACGCGGTCGCAGAGGTTGAAGATGAAGCGCATGTCGTGCTCGATGACGAGGACGGCGATGCCCTTGTCCCGGATGGCGAAGATCAGTTCTTCGGCGGCCCGGGTCTCCTGCGGGTTCATGCCGGCGGTGGGCTCGTCCAGGAGGATCAGGCCGGGGTCGCTGGCGAGGGCGCGGGCGATCTCCAGCTTGCGCTGCTCGCCGTAGGGGAGGTTGCGGGCGAGGTGGTCGGCCTTGTGGGCGAGGCCGATGAACTCCAGCAGCTCCATGGCCTTCTCGCGGCTGGCGGCCTCCTCCTTGTGGAAGCCGGGCAGGCGCAGGAGGGCGGACCAGAGGCCTTCCTTGGTGCGGGTGTGGCGTCCGACGAGGACGTTCTCCAGGACCGTCATGTTGCTGAAGAGACGGATGTTCTGGAAGGTACGGGCGATGCCGGCCGCGGTGACCTTGAAGGACTTGGGCGGCAGGACGGTGCCCTTGTAGCGGACCTCGCCCTCGGTGGGGGTGTAGAGGCCGGTGAGGCAGTTGAAGAACGTGGTCTTGCCGGCGCCGTTGGGGCCGATGAGGCCGACGATCTCGCCGCTGTTGACGGTGAGGTCGACGTTCTTGACGGCGGTGAGGCCGCCGAACCGCATGGTGACGCCGCGGGCGTCCAGGACGGTTTCCGCCTGGGTGGCGGTGCCGGCCTCGGTCGTGGTGGTCGTCATGGTCAGGCCCCTGCCTTGCTGAGGACTGCGGGAGCTTCGAGGTCTCCGTGGAGTTCGAGCTGGTTGCGCCGGTTGGGGATGATGCCTTCGGGGCGCAGGCGCATCAGGACGATGAGCGCGACGCCGAAGGCGAGGAGCTGGTAGTCGCCGAGGAACTGCATCTTGTTCGGGATGAGGAAGAGCAGTGCGCCGCCGACGAGGGGGCCGGAGATGGTGCCCATGCCGCCGAGGACGACCGCGGCGAGCAGGAAGGCGGAGTTCGGCGGGACCGCGTTGGCGAACACGTACTGGTCGGGGGTGACCGTGTAGTTGACGTGGGCCTGGACGGCGCCGGCGAGTCCGGCGAGGGTGGCGCCGAGGGCGAAGGCGATGAGCTTGACGCGGAAGCCGTTGATGCCCATGGCCTCGGCGGCGGTCTCGTCCTCGCGGATGGCGACCCAGGCGCGTCCGATACGGGATTCCGCGCTGCGGCGGAAGACCAGGACGACGATGAGGGTGATGGCCAGCATCAGCAGGAAGTAGTTGGCGAAGCGGCCGATGGTGAAGCCCAGGAGGCTGTGGGTGGCGCCGAAGTCGAAGCCGAAGAGGTTGACGTTCGGGACGCCGGCGATGCCGTTGGGGCCGTTGGTGATGTCGGGGCCGGACTTGCCGTCCATGTTGTTCATCGAGATCCGGAAGATCTCTCCGAAGCCGAGGGTGACGATCGCCAGGTAGTCGCCGCGCAGGCGGAGGGTCGGGGCGCCGATGAGGACGCCGAAGACCATGGAGGCGAGGGCACCGAGCAGGATGGCGGCCCAGAAGGGCAGGTGCACGCCGAACGGGGAGTTCGGGGAGCCGGAGACCAGGGCGGCGGTGTAGGCGCCGACGCCGAGGAAGGCGACGTAGCCGAGGTCGAGGAGGCCGGTGAGGCCGACGACGATGTTCAGGCCCAGGGCGACGGTGGCGAAGATCAGGATGTTGACGCCGAGGGTGGCGTACTGGTCGTCGGTCTGGGTGAGGGGGAAGGCCGCGGCCGCGACGAAGGCGCCGACGAGGGCGACGTTGCGGTGGCGGTTGGTGAGGGCGGTGAAGCGGGCGACGAGGCCGGCCTTGTGGAGGGCGGCGAAGCCGAAGCCCGCGGTGAACAGGAAGCCGATGAAGAGTTCCTGGTACGGGGTGGTGATGCCGTACGTGAAGATGCCGAGGGCGAGGCCGAGGACGCCGGCGATGATGAGGATCTCGGCCCAGGCGGGGAGCGGCTTGGCCGGGGCGGGGGTCTTGGCGGCGTAGGCGGCCTTGACGATCTCGCGCCGGTTGCGGGCGTTGTGCTGGTACTGCTCCCAGGTGCTGTCCTCGGGGTCCGCGGGGTCGAGGGCGGGGCGCTCGAAGGGCAGGGAGCGGGCGCCGAGGTAGGTGACGACGGCGGCGAGGAGGGCGACGAACCCGCCGGGTTCGAGGTTGACGAGGCCGCCGAGGGTGTCGGAGATGGCCCAGACGGTGTAGAGCGTGGTCCACAGGGTGGCGAGGGCGGCGAGCTTGACGGCCGCGTCGGCTCCGCCGGGGGTGAGCCACTTCAGGCCCTTGATCCCGTAGGAGGAGAGGCCGAAGAGGGTGGTGAGGGCGCCGCTGACCAGGACGAGCCACTGGAGGCCGCCGGGGTAGCCGTAGACCGTGAGGTTGCCGGGGAAGGTGGGGGTCCAGGTCCAGGCGAGGAAGCTGGAGACGACGGCGAGGGCGCCGCCACCGGTGGCGAGGGCGCGGGCGGCCTTCTCGGGGAGGGCGAGGCCGTTGCCGCCGGTGGTCTCGGTGGCGATGTCGGTGGTGGTAGAAGTCATGGTTCTCACGCCCTGTCCGCCACGCGCTGCCCCAGCAGGCCCTGGGGCCGGAAGAGGAGCACGAGGATGAGGAGGACGAACGCCCAGGTGTTGCCCCAGGACTGTCCGCCGAGCTGCTGCATGCCGGGGATTTCGGCGACGTAGACGGTGGTGAGGGTCTCGGCGAGGCCGAGGACCAGGCCGCCGATCATGGCGCCGTAGATGTTCCCGATGCCGCCGAGGACGGCGGCGGTGAAGGCCTTGAGGCCGAGGAGGAAGCCCATCTTGAACTGGACCTCGCCGTACTTGAGGCCGTAGGCGACGGCTCCGATCGCGGCGAAGGCGGCACCGAGGGCGAACGCGATCATGATGATGCGGTCGGTGTTGATGCCCATGAGCTTGGCGGTGTCGGGGTCCTGGGCGGTGGCCTGCATGCCGCGGCCGGTGCGGGTCTTCTGGACGAAGAAGCCGAGGAACGCCATGGAGACGGGGGCGGCGATCAGGAGGAAGACGTCACCGGTCTGGATGGTGACGCTGCCGAGGCTGAAGGGGCCGCCGGGGAGCTGGGGGAAGACGACGGAGGACTTCGCGTCGGGGTACCAGGCCCACACCGCCTGCTGGAGGGCGAGGGAGAGGCCGATGGCGGTGATGAGGGGGGCGAGGCGGGGTGCGTTGCGCAGCGGTCGGTAGGCGAACCGCTCGGCGCCGATGGCCACGAGTGTGGCGATGGCTATGGCGCCTATGATCATGAGGGGCAGGGCGATCAGCATGCTGGTGCCCTCGGGGAGCAGCAGCCAGACGCTGAGTCCGCCGAAACCGCCGATCATGAAGATCTCGCCGTGGGCGAAGTTGATGAGCTGGACGATGCCGTAGACCATTGTGTAGCCAATGGCGACGAGCCCGTACATGGATCCCAGTAGCAGGCCGTTGACCAGCTGTTGCGGCAGTTCGTGCACCGCAGGTCCTCCGAGTCTTTCGACGGATGTGACACCGCGCGGGGCGCTTGAGGTACGCGCCCCGCGCGGCAGGAGTGGGTGGTGCGGCTAGTCGGTGGTCCGGCCGGCCGCGTGGCTGGTCGTGGTTCAGCCGCTGTAGGTGCCGGACTCGACGGACTTGAAGTCGTCGCCCTCGACCTTGTAGACGGTGAGCTGCTTGTTGGTGGCGTCACCGAACTCGTCGAAGGAGACCTTGCCGGTCACGCCCTCGAAGGACACGCCCTGGACGGCCTCCAGGACCTTGGCGCGGGCGCCGTCGGGGAGCTTGCCGTTGTTGCCGTCGACGATCTTCTTGACGGCCTCGATGATCGCCCAGGCGGAGTCGTAGGAGTAGCCGCCGTAGGCCGCGTACGGGTCCTTGAAGCCGGCCTTCTTGTAGTTCTCGATGAACTCCTTGGCGGACGGCAGGCTGTCGACGGGGGCGCCGACGGAGGTGGCGAGGTCACCGGCGGCGGTGGCGCCGCCGGCCAGCTCGACGTACTTCTTGTCGAAGAGGCCGTCACCGCCGACGAGCGGGATGTTGGCGCCGGCCGCCTTGATCTGCTTGCTGAGGGGGCCGCCGGCCGGGTACTCGCCGCCGTAGTAGACGGCGTCGGCGCCGGAGCTCTTGACCTGGGTGACGATGGCCGAGAAGTCCTTGGACTCGGGGTCGATGTGGCCCTCGCCGGCGACCTGGCCGCCGAGCTTGGTGAACTCGCCCTTGAAGGTGCCGGCGAGGCCCGCGCCGTAGGTCTTCTTGTCGTCGATGATGAAGACCTTCTTCTTGCCGGCCTTGTTGAAGAGGTACTGCGCGGCGAACGGGCCCTGGATGGCGTCCGTGGTCGCGGTGCGGAAGTAGCTCTTGTAGGTGCGGACCTTCGTGCCCTCGGCCCACTTGGGGCCCTGGGTCAGGGAGGGGCTGGTGTTGGCCGGGGAGATCTGGACGAGCTTGGCGTCGTCGAAGACCTTCTGCATCGACTCGGAGACCGAGGAGTTCAGGGGGCCGACGACACCGAGGACGTCCTTGTTGGCGACGAGCTTGGTGGCGTTCTGCTGGCCGGAGGAGGCCTGGGCCTGGTCGTCGAGGGCCTCGAACTTGAAGGTGACGCCCTTGACGTACTTCTTCTCGTTGGCCTGCTTGACGGCGAGCTCGGCAGAGTTGCGGATGCCGAGGCCGAGGGCGGAGAGGTCACCGGTGAGCGGGGCGTCGACGGCGATGACGACCGTGGCGCCGCCTCCGTCGCCACCTTCGGCGTTCTTGCCGGCGTCGCGCGAACCACAGGCGGTGAGCGTGAGGGTTCCCGCGGCGAGGGCGGCCGTCACGGCGATGAGAGAACGATGACGCACGGATCTGTCCTTTCGGGGCACGGCGTCCCCCCTAGGGACGCGCCGAGTCGAACGCGTGTGACCGAACTGCTGTGAGAAGGAATCCGGTGGTCGCGGTGACTGGCCGTGACTCTAAGCGGCCGTCCAGGGGATATGGAGGGCTCGGGCCAATGCTGTGACGCTCTTGTTATGCCACGGCGTAATGCATACCGGTTCTCCGAGGGTGGAACGGGTGAATTCCGGCCGTTTCGTCGTGTCCGCATGCTGAGAAACGGAAGGAGCGTAAGGCGTTTTGACTCCTGACAGCCCAGGAGTCTTGGGGGTTTTGGTCATGACGTGCCTGATGGCCCGGCATCTCGCACCTCGGGACAAGTCCTGCTCAAGGCGCCGGAAAGATCTCTGGCATAACGGTCACCGAGGATGTAACTGTGATCCTCTTTCGCCCCTCCATTACTGAGGGTTACTTCGAGAAATGGTAGGCCTGCATTCCGTGGTACATGCACGCAGTCCGTCGCTTTTATCTCCAGCACCAGCTCGTAGGCCTCGCCCGGCCGCAGGGTGAGCGGCAGCGCCGGGTGACTGGTGACGGACAGTGCCGGTGAGGGCTGGCCGATTCCCTCCACCGTCACCGGGCGGCCGCCGGCCGCGTTGCCGATCTGGACGGTGAAGGCGAGCGAGGTGCCCTCGGTGAGCGGGTCCACCGCCTCCCGGTAGGCCAGGGAGACCAGTTGGGAGGGGGCGGGCAGGATCGTGGCGGACGGCGGCGGGGCCGGCCGGCCCCCGTCCGGGGCGCGGGCGGCGAGCAGGTGGCCGCCGGCGGCCAGCAGGCCCGCGCAGGCCGTCAGGGCGACGAGGGCGGGGGCGGTTCGCCCGGCCCGGGGGTGACGGTCGGTGTACGCGTCCCAGCGGGCGCGCAGGGCGCGTGCCGTACGCGCGGCGGGGCCGGCCGGGGCGGGGGCGTCGAGCCCGGCGGTGCCGTCACCCGCCTCGACGGGGCCGATACCGGGGCCGACGGCGTTCACCAGGGGCCGCCGGTGGGCGTGCCCGTGCGGTAGCGGTCGGCGCAGCGGCGTTCGGCCTCACGGGCGGTCAGGGCCCGGGCCGCGTCCGGGCCGCCGGTCCGCAGTTCGGCGCGGGCGGCCACGACGATGTCACGCAGGATCTCGTTCTGCCCGCCGGACAGGCCCATGGCCTGGTAGTCCAGGCCCGCCTCGGGGGCGCCCGCCAGGATCGCGGCGGTCCAGTGGGTGATCAGGGAGGTGCACAGCTCCTGCGGGGAGGTGCTGTGGGGGGCGGGGGCCGCGGGCGTGCCGCCCCCGGCGCCGCCGGTGCCGCCGTCGGCGGGAGCGGCCGAACAGGCCGCGCTCAGCAGCAGGGCGCAGAGCAGCAGGCTGCTCCGCCGCGCCGGTCCGGTTCCCATGCGGGAACGCTAGACCGGCGCCGGGCGGAGTGACAACGGTCCGTTGCCGAACGGGCGTTACGAGTTCGTGTCGCGCAGCAGGCAGGTCAGTCGGGCGGTGCACACCCGGCGGTCCTGCTCGTCGGTGATGACGATCTCGTACGTGGCCGTGGACCGGCCCCGGTGCACGGGCGTGGCCACGCCCGTGACCAGGCCGGAGCGCACGCCGCGGTGATGGGTGCAGTTCAGGTCCACACCGACGGCGATCTTGGTGTGGCCGCCGTGCAGCATCGCGCCGACGGAGCCGATGGTCTCGGCCAGGACCGCGGAGGCGCCGCCGTGCAGGAGCCCGTACGGCTGGGTGTTGCCCTCGACGGGCATGGTGGCCACGACGCGGTCGGCCGAGGCCTCCAGGACGCGGATGTCCATGCGCTCGCCGAGGTGGCCGGCCGAGAAGAGCGAGGGCAGGTCGATGCCCAGGGCCGCGTACTCGTCGAGGACTTCCTGCGGGAACTTCACGCTGTGCTGCTCGCCCATGGGGCCGGCTCCGTTCGTCAACGATCGTTAACCGACGTTCCTATCACCTCACTGAGCGGCCGCTCGGTCGGGGGTGCCCTCGGCGGCTCCGGCGGTTCCGGCGGCTTCGGGGGCCCGGCCGGCCGGCTCCAGGCGGACGATCACGGACTTGCTCGCCGGGGTGTTGCTGGTGTCGGCCGTGGCGCCCAGCGGGACCAGCACGTTGGTCTCGGGGTAGTAGGCGGCCGCGCAGCCCCGCGCGGTCGGGTAGTGCACCACCCGGAAGCCCGGCGCGCGCCGCTCCACCCCGTCGCTCCACTCGCCGACCAGGTCCGTGTACGCGCCGTCGGCCAGGCCCAGCGCGGCGGCGTCCTCGGGGTGCACCAGGACCACCCGGCGGCCTCCGGTGATGCCCCGGTAGCGATCGTCGAGCCCGTAGATCGTGGTGTTGTACTGGTCGTGCGAGCGCAGGGTCTGCAGCAGCAGCCGTCCCTCGGGCACGTGCGGGTACTCGACCGGGGCGGCGGTGAAGTTCGCCTTGCCGGTCCGGGTCGGGAAGCGGCGCTCGTCGCGCGGGGCGTGCGGCAGGGTGAACCCGCCGGGCCGGGCGATGCGCGCGTTGAAGTCCTCGAAGCCGGGCACGACCCGGGAGATCCGCTCGCGGATCGTGGCGTAGTCCTTCTCGAACTCCTCCCACGGGGTCTTCGAGGCCGCGCCCAGCACCGCGCGGGCCAGCCGCGCCACGATCGCGGGCTCGGACAGCAGGCGCGGCCCGGCCGGCGGCAGGTTGCCGCGGGAGGCGTGGACCATGCCCATGGAGTCCTCGACGGTCACGAACTGCCGGCCGGCGGCCTGCACGTCCCGGTCGGTACGGCCCAGGGTCGGCAGGATCAGGGCGCGGCGGCCGGTGACCGCGTGGGAGCGGTTGAGCTTGGTGGAGACGTGCACGGTCAGGGCGGTGCGGCGGATCGCGGCCTCGGTGACCTCGGTGTCGGGGGTGGCCCCCACGAAGTTTCCGCCCATGGCGAAGAGGACCTTCGCCCGGCCGTCGCGCATCGCTTCGATGGAACGGACCACGTCGTAGCCGTGGTGGCGGGGCGAGGTGATGCCGAACTCGCGGTCGAGGGCGGCGAGGAAGGGCTCGGCGGGGCGCTCGAAGATGCCCATGGTGCGGTCGCCCTGGACGTTGGAGTGGCCGCGCACCGGGCAGACCCCGGCGCCGGTGCGGCCGATGGCGCCGCGCAGCAGCAGCAGGTTGACCACCTCGCGGATGGTGGCCACGGCGTGCTTGTGCTGGGTCAGGCCCATGGCCCAGCAGACGATGGTCCGCTTCGAGGCCAGCACCATGTCCAGCGCCCGTTCGATCTCGGCCCGGGTCAGGCCGGTGGCGGCCAGGGTGGTGTCCCAGTCGGCCTCCCGGGCGGAGGCGGCGAAGTCCTCGTAGCCGTGGGTGTGCTCGCGGACGAACAGCTCGTCCACCGCGCCGGGCGTGTCGAGCACCAGCTTGTTCAGCATCCGGAACAGGGCCTGGTCGCCGCCGATGCGGATCTGCAGGAACAGGTCGGTCAGGGCGGTGCCGACCAGCATGCCCCAGGGGGTCTGCGGGTTCTTGAACCGCTCCGTGCCGGCCTCGGGCAGCGGGTTCACCGTGAGGATCTTCGCCCCGGCCTTCTTGGCCTTCTCCAGGGCGGAGAGCATGCGGGGGTGGTTGGTGCCCGGGTTCTGCCCGGCGACGATGATCAGGTCGGCTTGGTGCAGGTCCTCCAGCGAGACGCTGCCCTTGCCGATGCCGATGGTCTCGTTGAGGGCCGAGCCCGAGGACTCGTGGCACATGTTGGAGCAGTCCGGCAGGTTGTTGGTGCCGAACTCGCGGGCGAAGAGCTGGAGCAGGAACGCGGCCTCGTTGCTGGTGCGGCCCGAGGTGTAGAAGAGGGCCTCGTCGGGGGAGGCGAGGGCCCGCAGCTCCTCCGCGATGATCGCGAAGGCGCGGTCCCAGCCGATCGGCTCGTAGCGGTCGGCGCCCTCGGGCAGGTACATCGGCTCGGTGATGCGGCCCTGCTGGCCCAGCCAGTAGCCGCTGCGGCCGGCCAGGTCGGCCAACGGGTGCGCGGCGAAGAACTCCGGGGTGACCCGGCGCAGGGTGGCCTCCTCGGCGACCGCCTTGGCGCCGTTCTCGCAGAACTCGGCGGTGTGCCGCTCGTCGCCCTCGGGCCAGGCGCAGCCGGGGCAGTCGAAGCCGTCCTTCTGGTTGACCTTGAGCAGGGTGCGGGCGGTGCGCGCGAGGCCCATCTGCTCCTGGGCGATCTTCAGGGTGTGGACGATCGCCGGGAGGCCGGCCGCGGCGTGCTGGGGAGGCGCGACCTGCGGCGCGTCCTGGACCGGATCACCTGCGGGCGGCTTGGTGGCCATGGCGCTCCCCTTCGAGCATGCGGTGTGCAGCGGCGTGCAGCAGTGTGCACTCGGTGTACTTCGGTGTGCGCGTCCGATCCTGTCACGCTCCCCGGGGATCGCCGACGCCCGGTTTGTCAGTGGGGCCGCCTAGGATCGGGGGCGTGGCAGAGACAGCATCGAAGAAGACCGAAGAGACGACCGCGGCCGACCGCCCGCGCCTGATGCTCATGGACGGGCACTCCCTGGCGTACCGGGCGTTCTTCGCGCTGCCCGCGGAGAACTTCACCACCGTGAGCGGCCAGACGACGAATGCCATCTACGGCTTCGCGTCGATGCTGGCGAACACGCTGCGCGACGAGGCGCCCACGCACTTCGCGGTGGCGTTCGACGTCTCGCGCAAGACGTGGCGGTCCACGGAGTTCCCCGAGTACAAGGCGAACCGTTCCAAGACCCCCGACGAGTTCAAGGGCCAGGTCGAGCTGATCGGCGAGCTGCTGGACACGATGCGGGTGCCGCGGTTCGCCGTCGAGGGCTTCGAGGCCGACGACGTGATCGCCACGCTCGCCACCCAGGCGGAGGCGCTCGGCTTCGAGGTGCTGATCGTCACCGGCGACCGGGACTCCTTCCAGCTCGTCTCCGAGCACACCACCGTGCTCTACCCGACCAAGGGCGTCTCGGAGCTGACCCGGTTCACCCCGGAGAAGGTCGTCGAGAAGTACGGCCTCACCCCCAGCCAGTACCCGGACTTCGCGGCGCTGCGCGGTGACCCGTCCGACAACCTCCCGGGCATCCCGGGCGTCGGCGAGAAGACCGCGGCGAAGTGGATCAACCAGTTCGGTTCGTTCGCGGAGCTGGTCGAGCGCGTGGACGAGGTCAAGGGCAAGGCCGGACAGAACCTGCGCGACCACCTGGAGTCGGTCAAGCTCAACCGGGTGCTGACCGAGATGGTCCGCGACGTCCACCTGGACCGCACCCCGGCCGACCTGGAGCGCGCCCCGTACGACGTGGCCGCGTTCAAGGCCGTACTGGACGTGCTGGAGATCCGTAACGCCTCGCTGCGCGAGCGGCTGCTGGCCGTCGACCCGGGCGCCGAGCAGGAGCAGGCCCCGGCCCCGGCGGCCGGGGTGGAGCTGGACGCCAGCGTGCTCGGCACGGGCGAGCTGGCCCCCTGGCTGGCGGAGCACGCCGGTGGCCCGCTGGGCGTCTCCACCGTGGACAGCTGGGCGCTGGGCACGGGCAACGTCAGCGAGATCGCCCTGGCCGCGGCCGGGGGTGCGGCGGCCTGGTGCCAGCCGTCCGAGCTGGACGAGGCCGACGAGCAGGCGCTCGCGGCCTGGCTCGCCGACCCGGACCGTCCCAAGGTGGTGCACAACGCCAAGGGCCTGATGCGGGTGCTGCCCGAGCACGGCTGGACCCTCGCGGGCGTCACCATGGACACCGCCCTCGCCGCGTACCTGGTCAAGCCGGGCCGGCGCTCGTTCGCGCTGGACGTGCTGGCGGTGGAGTACCTGGGCCGTGAGCTGGCCCCGCCGGCCGTCGACGGCCAGCTGGCGTTCGGCACCGACGAGACCGCCGAGGCCGAGGCCCTGATGGCGCAGGCCCGCGCCGTCCTGGACCTGGGCGAGGCCTTCACCGGCAAGCTCGCCGAGGTCGGCGCGGCCGAGCTGCTGCACGACATGGAGCTGCCCACCTCCGAGCTGCTGGCCCGGATGGAGCGGGCCGGTATCGCCGCCGACCGCGACCACCTCGAAGCGATGGAGCAGCAGTTCGCCGGCGCCGTGCAGCAGGCGGTGAAGGAGGCGCACGCGGCGGTCGGCCACGAGTTCAACCTCGGCTCGCCCAAGCAGCTCCAGGAGGTCTTCTTCGGCGAGCTCGACCTGCCCAAGACCAAGAAGACCAAGACCGGGTACACCACCGACGCGGACGCCCTGGCGTGGCTGGCCACCCAGACCGACCACGAGCTGCCCGTGATCATGCTGCGCCACCGTGAGCAGGCCAAGCTGCGCGTGACCGTCGAGGGCCTGATCAAGACGGTCGCGGCGGACGGCCGGGTGCACACCACCTTCAGCCAGACCGTGGCCGCCACCGGCCGCCTCTCCTCCACCGACCCCAACCTGCAGAACGTGCCGGTGCGCACGGACGAGGGTCGCGCGATCCGCCGCGGGTTCGTCGTGGGCGAGGGCTACGAGTCGCTGATGACGGCCGACTACAGCCAGATCGAGCTGCGCGTCATGGCCCACCTCTCCGAGGACGAGGGCCTGATCGAGGCGTTCGCCTCCGGCGAGGACCTGCACACCACCGTCGCCTCCCAGGTGTTCGGCGTGGAGCGCTCCGCCGTCGACGCCGAGATGCGCCGCAAGATCAAGGCCATGTCCTACGGGCTGGCGTACGGCCTGTCCGCCTTCGGCCTCTCGCAGCAGCTCAACATCGACCCGGCCGAGGCGCGCGGGCTGATGGAGACCTACTTCGAGCGGTTCGGCGGGGTCCGGGACTACCTGCGCCGCGTCGTGGACGAGGCCCGCGCCACGGGCTACACGGCCACGGTGTTCGGCCGCCGCCGCTACCTGCCCGACCTCAACAGCGACAACCGCCAGCGCCGCGAGGCCGCCGAGCGGATGGCGCTCAACGCCCCCATCCAGGGCACCGCGGCCGACATCGTCAAGGTCGCCATGCTCCGGGTGGACGCGGCCCTGCGCGAGGCGGGCCTGACCTCCCGGATGCTGCTCCAGGTCCACGACGAGATCGTCCTGGAGATCGCCCCCGGCGAACGGGACCGCGTCGAGGCCCTGGTCCGCCGCGAGATGTCCGCCGCCGTGGCCCTGCGGGCTCCCCTGGACGTCTCGGTCGGCGTCGGCCCGGACTGGGAGTCGGCAGCCCACTGACCTGCCACCGGCCGCCTCTCCTCCACCGACCCCAACCTGCAGAACGTGCCGGTGCGCACGGACGAGGGTCGCGCGATCCGCCGCGGGTTCGTCGTGGGCGAGGGCTACGAGTCGCTGATGACGGCCGACT
>NZ_RPRY01000150.1 GCF_003949795.1 Streptomyces sp. WAC06614 | reverse complement strand
GTCGGGGGTGGGGTCGTCCGCGGGGGGTGTCAGACCAGGAGGCTGATGTCGCGCGGGTCCTTGCCGACCAGGGCGCGGCCGTAGAGCTGTGCGGGGATGCCCATGCCGAACCCGGCGTGGCGGCTGCCGACGTTGACGTCGCGCCAGATCCGCTGGAGGGGGTTGGCCTCGCTGAAGGCGGAGGAGCCGTAGGCGGTCATCAGCAGGTCGACGGCTTCGCGACAGAGCTGGGCGACGCGGGTGGAGTTCTGGCGGGCGGCGGCCCGGGTGAGGACGTCGGCGAACTCGCCGGCGTACGCGGCCTCGTCGGCGGTGTCGGCGATCTTCGCGGCGAGCAGCTTGGCCGTCTCGATCTTGCTTGCGGCCTCGGCGAGGTCGAGCTGGAGGGTCGGGGACTCGGCCTGGTTGGGGAACTTGGAGCCGGCGGCGGGCCGGTTCGGGGCGGCCTCGCGGACGAAGTCGAAGGCGGCGGTGGCGCCGCCGATGAGGGAGCCCAGCAGGCCGATGGAGAACAGCCCGACCAGGCTGTTGCGGTAACGGTTCGCCGGGTCGACCAGGCCGTCGGTCTCGCCGTTCAGCAGCGGGGCGTAGGGCAGCAGCCGGCGCTCGGGCACGAACACCCCGGTCGCCATGACGGTGTTGCTGCCGGTGCCGCGCATCCCGGCGAAGTGCCAGGTGTCCTTGATCGCGACCTCGTCGGCGCGCATCAGCGCGAAGTGCACGACGGCCTCACCGGAGTCGGTGGGCACCGCGACGAGCACCCCGACCCAGTCGGCGTGCAGCGAGCCGGAGACGTAGCCCCACTCGCCGGTGATCTTCACTCCGCCGTCGACGTGCTCCACGCCGCGGGCCGGCATGCCGAGCACCAGTGCGGTGCGGGCGTCGGGGTTCAGGCTCCAGACCTCGTCCTGGACCTCACGCGGGAAGAGGGAGGCGACGAAGTTGCCGGCGTTGAGCACCCCGGTGACCCAGGCGGAGGAGCCGCAGCCGCGGCCGACCTCGCCGGCGACCTCCAGCAGGGTGCGGATGTCGGCCTCGTAGCCGCCCAGGCGGCGCGGGGTCATCAGCCGCATCAGGCCGGCGCCGGTGAGCGCGGCGATGCTGCCCTCGGTCAGCCGGCGGGCACGGTCGCTCTCGGCCGCGTCCTCCCACAGCTGCGCGCGCAGCCCGGCGGCCCGGGCCACCAGCTCGTCGCGGCCCGGGACCTGGAGCTCGGGGGCCGTCGTGGCGTTCACCGCTGCTGTCTGCACGGTCTTGTTCCCTTCACGTCGGGTGGATCAGGGTGGATCGAGGTGGTTCGGTGCGGCCTCGGCCGGTGCCGGGCCGCGAAGTCGGGCCGCGAAGTCGGGCCGCGCTCAGGCGTCGCCCTGGGCGGCGCGGGCCAGGGCGTCCCACTGCTTCCAGCCGGCCAGCCGCTCCTCGTAGGCGGCGGTGACGGTGTCCAGCACGGTGGCGCCCAGCAGCAGCCGCAGCGGCGGGTTCGGGCTGTCCACCAGCTCCAGCAGGGGGCCCGCGGTCGCGGCCGGGTCGCCGGGGGCGGAACCGGCCGACGGAGGCTTGGCGGCCTCCGCGTAGGCCTCGCCGGCCTCGGCCCAGACGGCGGAGGCGCCGCGCCAGTCGGTCTTGTACGGTCCGGGCTCGACGAGGGTGACGTGGATGCCGAACCGGCCGACCTCCTGGGCCAGGGCGTCGCTCAGGCCTTCCACGGCCCACTTGGAGGCGTGGTAGAGGCCGAGCATCGGCCAGGAGGCCAGGCCCGCGATGGAGGACATCTGCAGGATGTGGCCGCTGCCCTGGGCGCGCAGCACCGGCAGGACCGCCTGGGTCACCCACAGGGTGCCGAAGAGGTTGGTGTCGATCTGCTCGCGCGCCTGGGCCTCGGTGACGTTCTCGACCGGGCCGAAGAGCCCGTAGCCGGCGTTGTTGACCACCACGTCGATGCGGCCGAACCGCTCGTGGGCGGCGGCGACGGCGGCGAAGGCCGCCTCGCGGTCGCGGACGTCGAGCGTGAGCGGCAGTACCGCGTCGCCGTACGTCTCGACCAGGCCGTCCAGGCTGTCGAGGGTGCGGGCGGTCGCCGCGACGCGGTCGCCGCGCTCCAGGGCGGCCTCGGCCCAGACCCTGCCGAATCCCCGGGACGTGCCGGTGATGAACCAGACCTTGCCAGCCACAGGTAACTCCCCTTCTCCGGTGTCCCGTTGAGGCTCTTATTCACCCCGATGAATGCGCGGGTGTCCATGTGCCTGAATTCGGACAGCTGTTGGAGATGTGGGCGGACCCGGGGTGTCCGACCGGGTGTCCGACCGCGGAAATTCCGCACCCGGACGGCAGACACCCCCGGATATCCGGACAGCGACCCGTCCGTGCATTCCTGGACGCCCGGCCGGCGGGCGATACTGCCGCGAAAACCACGCACTTTCCCCCGGCCCGTGCCGGGGGAGCCCCCGACCAAGGAGATACGCGTGAGCGCCACGGAACAGGACTTCGACTACGCCGCCGCCGACTTCAACGCCGTCTACAAGGGCGGGGAGCTGCTGGAGGGAGCCGCCATCAAGGTCGTCCCCTGGGACATCGGCGAGGCGCAGCCGGACGTGGTGGAGCTGGAGCAGCTGGGCCGCTTCCACGGCGCGGTGCTCGACATCGGCTGCGGCCCCGGGGACAACGCGGTCTTCCTGGCCCGCCGCGGCTACCGGGTGACCGCGATCGACGCCGCCTCCGCCGCCATCGAGCAGGCCCGGGAGCGGGCCGGCGAGCTGGAGATCGAGTTCGCCGTCGCCGACGCCACCGTGCTGGCGGGCTACGAGGGCCGCTTCGACTCGGTCCTCGACAGCGCGCTCTTCCACACCCTGCCCGGCCCGGCCCGGCCGCTGTACGCGGCCGCCCTGCACCGGGTGACCCGGCCCGGGGCGCAGCTCAGCGTGCTGTGCTTCGCCGATGTGCCCGGCGGGATGCCGGCACCGCTGTCGGTGCCGGGCGAGGAGCTGCGCGGCACGCTGACCGAGGCGGGCTGGGACATCACCTCCATGGAGCTGTCCGAGTACGCGGGCGTGGCCGTCGGCATGGAGAAGTTCTTCGAGCGCACCGGCCGGCAGCCGCAGCTCGACGCCAAGGGGCGGACCCGGCTGCCGATCTGGAAGGTCTTCGCCGACCGGGTGTCGCGGTGAGCGCGGCCGTCCACAGCCCCTTCCACCCGGCGCGGCGCGCGTTCCCCGTGCTGCGCGCCCGCCGGGTCGGGGACACCGCCGCCTTCTACGAGCGGCTGGGCTTCGCGACCGGGCACCGGCACCCGGCCAAGGGCGAGCCCGACTTCGTCACGCTGCGCCGGCACGACACGGAGCTGGCCGTCAGCCGGGACGACCGGGCCGCCGACGGTGCCCCCGGCACGGTGGACCTGTTCGTGTTCGTCGAGGCCGTCGACGCGACGGTCGCCGCGCTGCGGGCCGAGGGCACCCCGGTGGTGCAGGAGCCGGAGAACACGCCCTGGGGCGAGCGGGTCGCCTACGTCCGTGACCCGGCCGGCAACCGGGTCGGGCTGGGCCAGCCCGCCGCCTAGCCGTTCCGCCCAGCGAAAAGTGCCCCGGCGCCCAAGGCCCGGGGCACTTTCCGTATGCCGGCGGCTGCCCGCCGTCCGCGCCCCTCACGGGGCATGTGCCCCCGGGGCCGAGGCTCCGGGGGCACATGGTCAGGGGCGCGGGGAACCGCGCGACCAGCCCGCTACGACCTGCACGGACGGGCGGCGGTCACGCGGCAGGCGGGATGTTCAGGTTGGTCCGGAACAGGTTGGCCGGGTCGTGGACGGCCTTGAGCTTGGCCAGCCGGGCCCGGGTCGCCGGGTCCCACAGCTCGTCCGCGAAGGCGTCCGCGGCCCGCTCGCCGTAGACGAAGTTCAGCGAGCGCCCCAGCGTCCAGGGCCGCACGGCCTCGTCCAGCGCCGCGTGCGCGGCCCGGATCTCCTCGGCCGGGGCGTCGTCGGAGCCCGACAGCACCCGCAGGATGTACGCGGCCTCGCGGTACGGCACGGCGTTGGGCACCTTCGGCTGCCGGGCCAGGGCCCCGCCCAGGTGGCGCAGGTCCACGATGCACGGCACGGGGGCGCCGGGCCCGGCCAGGGTGCGTACGGCGTCCAGGACGGCCGGGTCCAGCTCGCTGAGCAGCACCGCGTTGCCGTCGTAGGCGTGGCTGAAGGTGGGCTCGGCGTAGATGGAGCCGACCTCGGGGTAGTCCAGCTCGCCCAGGTGCTCGTGCAGGATGTCGGCGCCGAACTCCCGCCAGGGCCGCACCAGCTCGGGTCCGGCGGCCAGGTCGGTGGTGGCGAAGCGGACGTGGACGACGTGCCGGCCGCGCAGCGGCTCCGGGAAGACCGGGATCGGCGGGTACTCGATCATGCCGAGGGAGGCGGTGACCGTCTCGGGGGCGGTCGCCGTCCAGGCCCGGAACTGCTCCAGGACCTGCTGGGCCTGGCCCGCGTCGAAGTACATGCCGCCGCCGTAGACCTTGGCGACCGGCAGCAGTTCGACCTCCAGCGCGGTGACCACGCCGAAGTTCTCCCGGCCGCCGCGCAGCGCCCAGAACAGGTCCGGGTCGCTGTCGGCGGTGACCTCGCGCAGCTGCCCGTCGGCGGTGACCACCTCCACGGCCTTCACCAGGTCGGCGGCGTAGCCGAACTCGCGGGCGAGCAGACCCAGGCCCCCGGCCAGGGTGTAGCCGACGACGCCGACGTGCCCGGCGGAGCCGCTCAGCGGGGCCAGGCCGTGCGGGGCGGTGCGCTCGACGACCTGCTCCCAGCGGGCGCCGGCGCCGATCCGGGCGGTGCGGGCGTCCGGGTCGACGGTGATGGCGTCCAGGCGCTTGGTGGTGATCACCAGGCCGCCGCGGTCGAGGACGGTGACGCCGTGGCCGGTGGACTGCACCGCGACCGGCAGGCCGTGCTCGGCGGCCCAGGCGACGGCGGTGCGCACGTCCTGTGCGTCGGCGGCGCCGACGACGACGGCCGGGGCGTGCCGGTATCCGGCCTGGAACTGGGTGAGTTCCTCCTCGTAGCCCTCCTGGCCGGGCGTCCGGACCGGTCCGGTCACCTTTTCCGCGAGGGTGGTGACATCCATCTGTGCAGGGTCGCCAGACATCAGCCGTATTCCTTTCCTGGTGTTTCCACGTTGCTTCGACTTGCCTCATCCGACCTTTTGCAGGCCGGAATTCTCGGAAATCCGGTCCGGTGTCCCGGATTTCTTCTCCGGGGTCCTTCCGGAGGGCATCACCAGACAGGCGAGGGCACCGACCAGAAGCACCGCCACGGGAAGCAGCAGGGTGTTTCCGGCGGCCCGTCCGAGATCGGCCGGATGGGCCGCGGTCTGGGCCTGCATCAGGACGCCCACGGCGGCGGCGCCGATGACGCAGCCGACCTGCCGGATGGAGTTGTACATGCCGGCGCCCGCACCGATGACCTCGACCGGCAGGCTCCCGGTGGCGACGTTCGCCATGGGGGCGAAGGCGAGGCCGGTGCCGATGCCGGCGAGGAACAGGGCGCCCGCGGTGCCCCAGACCCCGGCGTGGGTGTCCATGGCCAGGACGATCAGCGCGAGTCCGGCGGCGAACACCAGGAAGCCGCCCAGGACCACCCACTTGCCGGGGACCCGGTCGGAGAGGGTGCCCGCGAGCGGCCCGGCCAGGCCGCTGGAGACGGCGATGGGCACCATCAGCAGGCCCGCCTGCTGCGGGGTGAGGTCCATGACGTCCTGCATGAACAGGGTCAGCGGCAGGTAGAGCCCGGTGACGGCGAAGCCGATGGCGGCGGCGGCGAACGCGGCGGAACTGAAGTGCCGCCGCCCGAACAGGGACAGCGGCATCAGCGGCTCGCGCGGGTTGACGCGCTGCCACACCAGGAACAGGACCAGCAGGACGAGGCCGGCGGCGATGACGGTGGCCACGTCCAGCGGGCCGACGACGGTGCCCCAGTCGTAGTGCTGGCCGTTCTGCAGGCCGAAGACGAGGGCGAACAGGCCGAGTCCGGACAGCAGCGTGCCCAGCAGGTCGAAGCGGCGGGAGGTCCGCGGCTGTCCACCGGGCAGCAGCCGCGCGGACATGGCGAGGCCGACCAGGCCGATCGGCACGTTGATCAGGAAGATCCACTGCCAGCCGGCCGAGCCGGTCAGGAACCCGCCGAGCAGCGGTCCCGCGGTGGTGGCCAGGCCCGCGACGGCGCCCCAGACGCCGAGGGCGGCGCCGCGGCGCTGGGGCGGGAAGAGGGTGGTGACGAAGGCCATGGTCTGCGGGGCCATGAGGGCCGCGCCGACCCCCTGGACGGCGCGGGCGGCCGTCAGCATCCCGGCGGTGCCGGACAGTCCGCACCACAGGGAGGCCGCGGTGAAGACGGCCATGCCGGCCAGGAAGACGGGCTTGCGTCCGAAACGGTCACCGAGCCGCCCCGCGACCAGCAGCGGGACGGCGTAGGTGAGCAGGTAGACGCTGTGCACCCAGGTGATCTGGTTGAGGTCGGCGTCCAGCGACGTCAGCATGCCGGGGATGGCCACGGTCACGATGGTGGTGTCCATCATGATCAGGAAGAAGCCGACGCAGAGGGCCGCCAGCGCGGCCCAGGGGTTGGTGGTGCGGGAGTCGGTGGTCCGGGGGGTGGGGTTCGAGGCGACGTCCGTCATCTCATCATCTCTCAGGGGTGGTTACGGAGACTGCGTACCGCGCTGCTCCAGCTCGGTGGCTATCTCGTCCCAGTAGGCGGCGCAGGCACGGGCCATCGCCGCGATCTTCGGTGCCTGGTGGGCGGGGGCGCGCAGCAGCAGCCCGCTCTCGCCCTGGCGTACGATCCGGGCCTCCAGCCAGCGGATCAGCGCCCGGCCCTCGTCGCTGTACTTGAGGGTGGGGTCGCGCTTGAGGGAGTCGAGCACGGTCGGCAGGTCCACGGGTTCGGCGCACTCGCGCGGCCGGGGCGGGCGGACGCCGCCGCGGCCACCGGCCCCGCCGGTGGGCAGCGGGCCCTCGCCGCGGGCGAGCCGGTCGCGCACGTCGCGGGCGGTCTCCACGGAGATCCCGGCGGTCCGGGCGATCTCGCGCAGCGAGGCGTCGGGGCGTACGGCGAGGTAGTCCACGGCGCGCAGCCGGCCCTCGGTGGCGCTCAGCGGCCGGGCCCGGCCGTCGCAGCCGACCCGTACGGCGGGCAGTTCGCCGGCCTCGGCGGCGGTGCGGCGCAGCACGCCGACGGTCTTGCCGGACAGCCCGACCTTGGCGGCGACGGCCCGGTCGGACCACTCGGGCCAGGCGCGCAGGATCCGGCGGGCGGACTCGCGGCGGTCGGCGAGGGTCAGCGGCAGGCCGTGGCCGTTGTTGGCCTCGACCGCGAAGAGGAAGGCCTCGGTCTCGGAGCCGTCGAACCAGCGGACGGGGATGGTCTCGTGGCGGTTGAGGCGGGCCGCGTGCAGCCGGTGCATGCCGTCGATGACGCGCAGGGTGGGCCGGTGGACCACGATGGGCGGCAGGGCGGTCTCCAGCCCGGCCAGCAGCAGGACGTGGTCGTGGTCGACCCCGGCCAGCCGCGGGGACTCGGCGTCCAGCAGCGTGTCCACCGGCACGTGCGTCACCGTGGCGGTGTCGGTCACCGCCGCGGCGTCGCGCGCGGGGGCTTCCGCCGTCAGGACAGGCATGTCGACTCCTCGGATTCCTGGGATCAGAGCGCGGTCGCGGTGAGCGGGCCGGAGGTCTGGCCCAGCAGGCGGTGGGCGGCGGCGGCCGCGACGAAGGTCATGTGGCGGTGCCAGCCGGGGAAGGAGCGCCCCTCGAAGTCGCGCAGTCCGCAGTCCTCCAGGACCTCCATGGGCAGCGTGGCGGTGCCGAACCGGGTGAGCTGGGCGCAGGTGCCGTCGGTGCCGGCGATCCAGTACCTGGCCGGCCGGTCGGTCCCGGGCGCGTACTCGGTGAGCAGGGCCAGCGGCCCGCTCACGCCGGGGACACGGACGAGGGCGGGGGCGCGGCGCAGCCGGGGCGCGGGGGCGGGGGCGGGGCCCGTCGCCGTGACGGCGGGAGCGGGCCGGCCGGTACCGCGGGCGGCGGCCACGGCCGGGTTGAGGCGGCGGACCAGCCGGGCCACGTCGGTCAGGGCGGGGCCGCGGTCACCGGAGTGCCCGCACAGGACGGGCATGGCGGCGGGAACGGAGACGGCGAACGGGACGCCCCGCTCGGACAGGCCCGCGATCAGCCGGGCGGCCTCCTCGGGGGTCTCGGCGTCGGCCTCGGCGACGACCGGGACCCCGGCGGTGGCCGGGTGGGCGGCGGCCGCGTCGACGAGTTCGAGGCCGAGGCGGCTGGTCAGGCCGCCGCGGGCGCCGGCCGGTATCCGGGCCCGTTCGCGCAGTTCGGGGTCCTCGCTCCAGCGGCCCGGCAGGCTCAGGCGCCAGTCGACCGGGACGGTGCCGCGGTCGGTGACCAGGAACAGGCCGAGGGCGTGCTGGCAGCTGAGGGTGCGGCCGCCCGCCGGGTCGAACCGGCGGTGCACCCCGGCGGAGCACTCGCCCCGCTTGGGGATGACCACGGGGACCATCCGTAAGGCGCGGACCTCGGCGCGCTCCCCGCACCAGGCGGCCAGCTCCCGGCGGACCGGGTCCCACTGCCAGGTGCTGGAGTTGACGATCTGGTGCAGTGACTGCGAGGCGGTGCCGAAGGTGCCGGCGGAACGCGCCATGTTACGCACGGACTTCTTGCCGGGCGTCGTCACCAGCCCGAACAGGTAGGCGCCGGCCCAGCGGCGCTGGTCGGTACGCGGCAGGCAACGGAACAGGCGCCGGGCCAGTGTGTCGGCGGTCGGCACGGTCTCCGGCATGCGCGCGGCCTGCGGTACAGGCATGGCGAGCTCCCTCCGGCGAGCAGGTCGTGTGGCCAGGATTCAAGAATAGCGAGTGTTCTCTTTGTTTTGCGAGCCCTCGTCGGCGGAGGACCGACTTTGGCAAGTTCCCCACGACCGCGACGCGTTCGGGCGGCGGCTGCGCCGGTACGCCCGAGGGCCCCGGCCGGTTCCGCACCCCGGCCGGGGCCCTTCCAGGACACGTCTGGCCGACGCGTCCGGCTCTGTCAGGCGGCGAGCTCCGCGAGCACGGAGTCCTTCCGCGTCAGATCGGCGCGAGCGCCGCTGTACAGGCTGTCCATGGGCAGCCAGCGCAGTGTCACCGGGCCCTGCGGGGCCCCGTCGTAGCCGATCGCCGCCGCGGCGGTGTGCCGCGGGCCGGCCGGTACGTCCACGACCGCCCAGCCCTCCGGGTGCCGCTCGGACTCCCACCCCAGGTAGTCCAGGGAGAGGTCACGGCCCAGACCCGTGCCGAGGCCCTTGAGGAAGGCCTCCTTACGGGTCCACAGCCGCCCGAACGCCGAGGTCCCCGCACACTCGGGCACCTCGGCCAGCTCGGCCCGCTCGTCCGGGTGCAGCGCCTGGGTGCACACCCGGGCGGTCTCCGCACTCGGCACCTTCTCGACGTCCACGCCGATCGGGACCTGCGCCACCCCGATCAGCACCACACCACTGCTGTGCGACAGCGAGAAGTGCAGGTCGGACGCCGGATTCAGGAGCACCGGCCGCCCGTGCTGCTTGTCGCAGCACGGGCACGGCCCCCGTCCGAAGACGAGCTCGCGCGCGGGCTCGCCCACGTACGAGGAGAGCACCCGCCGCAGCGCGATGTGCGCCGCCGCGTACAGGTACCCGCCGGCCTGCCGGCGGCAGGCCCGGGCCCGTTGGAGCTCGGTCTCGTCCAGTTCATCCATGTCGAGGACGCCGGTGATGTCGTCCGGCTTGGGCTGCCGCAGCAGCCACACGTCCGCGCCGGCCGGCGGCGCCAGCTTCGCGGTCATCCTCCATACCCGAGCTGGGCCAACAGCATGCCGGCCAGGGCGTGCGTGTCCTTCGCCATCAAGATCTCCTTCAGTTCCGGCGCGACGCCCAGTGCGTCCCGGAGCCGGTACTGGAGCTCACACCCGAGCATCGACCCGACGCCGACGCTGACCAGCGTCCGCTCGGTGTCCAGCGCGGCCGGGCTCAGGCCCACCGAACGGGCCACCTCCGCCCGCGCGTACTCGAACATGATCTCCTCGCGCTCCGCCTGGCTCGCCGATGCGAGCGTGGCCGCCGAGGGGGCGGTCACGTCCGCGGCCAGCGGGCCGTCGGTCGTCGTCTCGGGAAGATCCCAGTCGGGGTCGGTATTCAGCCAGTCCAGTACTGCTTGATCCACTGTCATGATGCCTCCTCGGTCGTCAGCGACATGAGCGAGCGCACCCGCGAGGGGTGCAGGGGCAGTGCGCCGACGTCGCCGGCCAGCCCCAGTGCGTCCCGCACGGCGCCCGCGAGAACGGCGCCGCTGCCTGCGGTGCCCCCCTCGCCGGCCCCGCGCAGGCCGAGCGGATTGCCCGGTGCCGGCGCGTCCTCGTAGACCTCCACCTGGATCTCGGGGAGGTCGTCCGCGCGCGGCCACAGATAGGTGTCGAGCGTCAGCGACTGCGGTACGCCGCGCTCGTCGTAGCGGAACTCCTCGGTCAGCGCCCCGCCGATGCCCTGGACGACGCCGCCGAGCAACTGCCCGCGGACCGCCTCGGGATGGACGGCGCGGCCGACCTCGTAGGTCACGGCGTAGCGCGTCACCCGGGTCGCCCCGGTGTCCGGATCGACCTCGACCTGCGCGAAGTGCGCGCCGTAGGGGTACGTCATGCCCCGGGCGGCGTACGTGGCCCGGCCGATCAGGCCGACCTCGTCGGCGGTACCGGCCCAGCGCGGCGCGAAGCTCGCGGCGGCGACCCGCGCCCAGTCCAGCCGGCGGCCGGGCTCGCCCTCGACGGCGAGACCGCCGTCCCGGGCGACCAGCGTTCCGGGCTCCACCCCGAGGAGTTCGCCGGCCACGGCCCGTGCCTTGTCCAGCACCTTCAGGGCCGCCTCGCGCACGGCCGTGCCGCCGACCACGGTGGAGCGGCTGCCGAAGGTGCCGCCGCCGTCGGGCAGCAGGTCGGTGTCGGAGAGCACCACGTGGACCGCGTCCACGGGCACGGCCAGTTCCTCGGCGGCGATCTGCGCCATCACGGTCCGGATGCCCTGGCCGACGTTGGCGCCGCCCATCACCACCCGGACCGCGCCGGTCACCCCGATGTCGACGACCGCGCTGTCGTGGCCGAGGCCCGCCTTCTCCAGGATCACCGCGCAGGCGGTGCCCACCAGCCGGCCCTGGGAACGGGCCTCGGCCGCCTCCGCCCGCCACCGCGCGTACCCGACGTCGGCCAGGGCCTTGTCGAAGTGCTCCAGGTGGTCCTTGCCGTCGAGCAGCATCGGGGAGCCGAAGACCTGCATCGGCCGCTCGTGCGGCAGTTCGGCGGCGGTCAGCAGGTTGCGCCGGCGCAGCTCGACCGGGTCCAGGCCCAGCCGGGTCGCGGCGAGGTCCAGGGCGTGCTCGCGCACGAAGTTGTGCTGGAAGCGGCCCGGGGCCCGGTAGGTGCCGATCGGGGTCTTGTGCGTCTTGACGATGTGCACCCGGGAGCGGCACGCCGGCAGCCGGTACGGGCCGGAGATCATCGACGCGGTCAGCGCCGCCACCACCGCCCCGTGGGTGCGCACGTAGCCGCCGTTGTCGAGCCAGGCCTCGTCGCGCAGGGCCAGCAGCCGGCCCTCGGCGTCCAGCGCCAGCTCGATCCGGTGCTCCTGCTCCCGGGCGTGGTTGGCGGCCACCATGTGCTCGGCCCGGTCCTCGCTCCACTTGACCGGGCGTCCGGTGCGCAGCGCCAGGAACGGGACGAGGAAGTCCTCGGGGTAGAACTCGCCGCGGATGCCGAAGCTGCCGCCGGCGTCCGTCTCCCGCATGTGGATGCGGTGCTCGGGCAGCGACAGGAGCGTGGCCAGGACCCGCCGGTTGATGTGCGGGATCTTCGCCGCGCCCCACACGGTGAGCCGGCCGGTGGCCCGGTCGGGTTCGGCGACCAGTCCGCGCGGCTCCAGCGGGGTGCCGCTGTGCCGTCCGGTGCGCAGCTCGGCGCCGACCACGTGGGCGGCCGCGGCGAAGGCCGCGTCCACGTCGCCGTAGCCGAAGTCCACGACGCCGACCTCGCAGGCGGCGGGCGCGGTGCGGGCGTCGAGCACGGGCTCCAGCTCGGTCAGGTGCAGCCGGACCAGCTCGGCGGCGTCCTCGGCGAGGTAGGGGTCCTCGGCCAGGACGGCGGCCACCGGCTCCCCCGCGTACCGGACGTGCCCGGTGGCCAGCGGCGGTTGCAGGTGCGGGGTGAAGTCCAGCCCGGGGTGCGGCTGGCGCACCGGGATCCGGGTGTCCGGGGGCAGGTCGGCGGCGGTGACCACGGCGACGACCCCGGGCAGGGCGGCGGCGCGGGCGGTGTCGATGCGGCGGATCTCGGCGTGCGCGAGCGGGGACCGGACGATCCGCAGCCAGAGCTGGCCCGGCCGCACGACGTCGTCGTGGAAGTCGCCACCGCCGCGCAGCAGCCGGTCGTCCTCCAGACGCGGGACGGAACGCCCCAGGGCGGCGCCGGTCATCGGGTCACCGCCTCGATCGCGTCGACGATCGGCCGGTAGCCGGTGCAGCGGCACAGGTTGGCGGCCACGCAGGAGCGGATCCGCTCGCGGTCGGGGGTGGGGTCGTCGCGCAGCAGGGCGGTGCCGAGCATCAGGAAGCCGGGGGTGCAGAACCCGCACTGGAGGGCGAAGTGGTCCTTGAACGACTGCTGGAGCGGCCCGAGCCGCCCGTCGTCCCCGGCGAGCGACTCCACGGTCTCCACCTGCTGCCCGTCGGCCTGCACCGCCAGCACGGCGCAGGCCCGTACGGGCTCGCCGTCCAGCAGCACGGTGCACGAGCCGCACACCCCGGTCTCGCAGCCGACCCGGGTCCCGGTCAGGTCCAGGTCCCGCCGCAGCACGTCGACGAGACTGCGCCGGGCCTCGACCTCGGCGGCGTACGGCGCACCGTTGACGGTGAGCTTGACGGGGACGGGCTCGGCGGCGTCGGGCGCCTGGTACGCGTACGCGTCGGGCGAGTCGCTCATGCCGCCACCGCCTCGGCCTGCGGGGCCGCCCCGGCGGCGGCCGGAACGGGCGCGGGACGGCGGACCGGGGCCAGGACCCGGGCGCGGTCGGCGGACTCGGCCAGGGCCCGGCGCAGCAGGGCGCCCGCCAGGGCGGACAGCTCGCCCCGCCCGGCGCCGACCGCGCGCGCGGCCGCCGCGGTGAAGGCCTCGGCGCCCGGCCGGGCCCCGAGCAGCATCGCCTCGGCGTGCGGGGCGCGGAACGGCACCTCGGCCGGTCCGGCCACGGCGATCCGGGCCGCGGCGATCCGGCCGTCGGCGCACAGCGTCAGCGCCGCCGCGGCGGCGGCCTCGGGCAGCCGGCCCGGCTGGACCCCGTACTCGACCAGCGCGGCGGCCGGTTCGGCGGCCGGGAAGCGCAGCCCGGTGAGGATCTCCCCCGGCCGCAGCGCCGTGAGGTGCCGGCCGCGCAGGAAGGCCGCGGCGCCCACCACCCGGGTGCCGTCGGGCCCGAGCAGGGTCAGCTCGGCGTCGAGCAGCACCGCGAGCAGGCACCACTCCGCGCACGGGTCGGCGTGCGCGAGGCTGCCGCCGACGGTGCCGCGGATCCGCACCGGCAGCCGGCCGATCAGCGCGGCCGCCTCGGGCAGCACCGGCAGGTCCCGGTGCAGGGCGCGGTCGGTGCTGCGCTCCACCGCGGCGTGCGGGGTCAGGGCCCCGATCCATACCCCGGAGCCGTCGGCCCGTACGCCGGCCAGCCCCGGCACCCGGCCGAGGTCCACCAGCAGGTCGGGCCGGACCAGCCGCTGGTTCAGCAGGGGCAGCAGGGACTGGCCGCCGGCCAGCACCCGCGCCTCCCGGCCGGCGCGGGCGGCGGCGGCCAGGTGCCCCACCGCCTCCTCGGCGGTGGCGGGGCGGACGTAGGAGAACGGCGCGGGCTTCACGGCCGGTCCACCGGGGGCACGTTCAGCTGGGTGTGGCCGTACTTGCGCATGAGGTCGGCGAGGTCGAAGTGGGCGGACCGCTCGATGACCTTGTCCCCGCGGAACCGGTCGATGCCGAGCGCCCCGAACGTGGCCTTGCGGCCGCTCGGGGGCAGCCCGCGGAACGGTCCGAGCTGGGTGGCGGTGCACTCGACGCGGGTGATGACCGTGTCGCCCTCGGCCCACTGCTCGACGACCGTGTCGACCATGTCGGGGAAGGCGGTGCGGAACGCCCGCACCCAGGTGCGCACGCCCTCGGGCCCGTGCAGGCCGAACTGCGGCCAGGTGAAGTCCTCGTGGAAGAGCTCGTCGGCGAGGTCGAGATCGCCGTGGGTGATGATCTGCTCGAAGAGCAGGGCGATCTTCTGCTTGCGGTACGTGGCGAGGGCTGCGGGGTCGGTGGGGAGGGCGGCCGCCAGGGGGGAGGCGGCGGACTGCGTGGCGGACATGGTGATCGTCAGGCCTTTCCGGAGGTCGGGGAGGCGGCGCCGGACGCCACGGGCGCGGCGGGCGCGGACGCGGTGGCGGACGCGGACGCGGTGGCGGGCGCGGACGCGGTGGCGGGCGCGGCAGGGGCAGGCGCAGCGTGGGCGGGTGCGGCGGGCCGCGGCAGCGACCTGGCGGCCAGCGCCGCCACGGCCACCAGGCCCAGCCCGATCCCGGCGACCGAGTGCAGTGCCTCGGCGTACCCCTCGCTCCCGGTCCGCCCACCGAGCACGGCGAAGAAGACCGAGCCGAGCAGGGCCACCCCGACCGCGCTCGCGAACTGCTGGGCGGTGGTGAGCACGCCGGCGGCCGAACCGGCCTGGCCGGGGCGCACTCCGGAGAGCACGGCCCCGGTGAGCGCCGGCACGGCGAGCCCGTTGCCGAGCCCGATCAGCACCATGGCGGGCAACAGCCGCGCCACGCTCAACTCGCCAGGGAGCCAAGTAAGTTCGGCGAAGAGGGAAAGCATCCCGAGCCCGGCCACCCCGATCCCGGCGAGCACGGTACGGGCGGCCCGGCCGGGCGGGGTGCGCCGGGCGGCCATGGAGGCGGCGGCGAAGGCCAGCCCCAGCGGGGCGAAGGCGAAGCCGGCGCCGAGCGGGGAGAGTCCGAGCCCGGACTGGAGCACCAGGGTGAGCGCGAACAGGAAGCTGAAGAAGGCGCCGAACACGGCACCGGAGATGACGAGCCCCCGGTGGAAGGACGGCACGGCGAACAGCGACAGGTCGAGCAGCGGAGTACCGCCCCGGCGCCCCAGCCGCCGCTCCCACACCAGCGTGCCGGCCAGCACGGGCACGGACGCGGCCAGGCACAGCCAGGTCCACAGCGGCCACCCGCTGCTGCCGCCGAGCATCAGCGGTACGAGCGCCAGCGCGAGCCCGGCCGGGATCCCGACGGCGCCGGCCGGGTCGAGCCCGGTGGCCGCGCGCACCTTGGGCGGGCCGGGCACGACGGCCCGGGCGCACAGGAAGGTGAGCAGCCCGGCGGGCACGTTCACCAGGAAGATCACCCGCCACCCGGACCCGTCTCCCCCGGCCTGCAGCAGCATCCCGCCGAGCACCTGCCCGGCCACGGCACCGACCCCGACGGTGAACCCGAACCAGGCCAGCGCGCGGGGCCGTTCAGCAGGCCCGAACACCCCGGTGATCAGCGCCAGCACCTGCGGCACCATGGCCGCCCCGGTCACCCCCTGGACCAGCCGCGCGGCGACGAGCTGCCCGGGGCTCTGGGCCAGGCCGCACAGCAGCGAGGCGGCGGTGAAGGCGAGGGTGCCCCCGAGGAACATGACCCGGTTCCCGAGGAGGTCCCCGAGCCGGCCACCGGTGATCAGCCCACTGGCGTAGGTGAAGGCGTACCCGGCCACGATCAGTTCCAGGGCGACGGGCCCGGCACCGAGGTGCTCCTGGAGCGTGGGCGCGGCGACGTTGACGACGTAGAGGTCGAACTGCGCCATGAACAGGGCCGCCAGCACCACGGGCAGCATCAGCCAACGGCGCTCGTGGAGCGGCGCGCCGGCGGAGGCGGAAGAGGCGGCGGAAGCGGAAGGGACCCCACTCATCGCACACCCTCCGGAGCAACGGCAGTGGCGGTGGAGGCGGAAGAGGTGGAAGAGGCGGAAGAGGCGGCGGCCAGGGAGGCGGAACTCTGCGCCCGCTCCCCCTCCAGCCGCCAGTCGATGGCGGCGTACTCGACCTCGGCGAGCTCCAGCGCCTCGTCCACGGACCGCACGATCGGCAGCCCGAACAGCCCGGCGATGGTCCGCAGCCGTTCGCGCCGGCTGCTCTCCTCGACGACGTGGTACGTCACGCCGAGGTCGGCCAGCGCCCGCAGCAGCATGTCGTCGCAGAACCCGCGGAACACCGGGTGCATCCGCCGGTGCCCGCCGGGCTTGCCGGACGTGGCGCCCTCGGCGGCCTTGAGGTGCACGAACCCGTCGTACGTCTCCTTGACGTGCTGCCGGAAGGCGTGCCCGAGCTGGTCGACGGCCTCGGCGAAGAAGTCCATGGCGGCGGAGGCGGGCGGGGTCTCGGCAGGGGCCGCCGGGTCCATCCCGAACCGCACGCGGGCGGCCGCGTAGATCCACTCCTGGAGGGAGGACCCGTCGGAGATCAGCCGGTCCCCGAGCCGCGCCTCGTTCTGCACGCGCCCGACGTGACGGCGGACGGCCAGCTGGAGGTACTCGGCCGGGGTGACCTCGGCGAGTGCCTTGCCGGGGACGGCGTCCGGGAGGATCTCCCGGATGGAACGGGCCGGGGCGAAGGGGATGCCGGTGTAGTGGGAGAGGGCGGTGGCCGTGGAGGTCTTCCCCGCCGCGTACGTCCCGGAGACGGACAGGCGCATCTGCTGGCGCTCCTTGTGATCGACTCGTATCTCATCCGGGGGCTCCGCCCCCGCTCCCCCGCGCCTCAATCGCCGGCGCGGCTGAAGGGTCCGGGGGCTCCACCCCCGCGCCCCCGGTCCTCGGACGCCGGACGGGCTGGACGGTGCGGCGGTCCGCCAAGACCAGCCCCGCCGGCGTTCGAGGCGCTGGGGGCGCCCCCAGCGGTAGCTGGGGAGGGTCCGGGGGCGGAGCCCCCGAAACCGACGCCGGGCCCGGCCCGGGCCCCCCGCCAGGGGTGAGGGGAGGTCCCCCTGGCGGGGGGCCCGGGCCGGGCCCGGCGT
>NZ_RPRY01000149.1 GCF_003949795.1 Streptomyces sp. WAC06614 | reverse complement strand
GGGCGGGCCGGGGTCAGAGCAGGCCGCGGACGGTGCCGCCGTCGACGCCCCAGACGCTTCCGGTGACGAAGGAGGCGGCGTCGGAGGCCAGGAACGTGATCACCCGGGCCACCTCGTCGGGTTCGCCCATCCGTCCCAGGGGGAGCTGCCGGCGGCTGAGCTCGTGGCGGACGGCGGCCTCGGCGTCCCGGCCGTGCAGGTCGCCCAGGGTGTCGGCGAAGCCGCCCGGGCGGGTCCACAGCGGGGTCCACACCGGGCCGGGGGCGACCGCGTTGACCCGGATGCCGGGGCCCTCGGACAGGGCCAGGCTCTTGGTCAGGCTGATCAGGGCCACCTTGGAGACCTGGTAGTCGACGAGCGCGGCCTCGGGCTGGCGGGCCAGGTCGGAGGTGTTGGTGACCACGCTGCCGTGGCCCTGGGCCCGCATGCCGGGCAGGACCAGGCGCAGCGCCCGTACCGCGCTGAGGTAGTTGATCTCGAAGGTGGCCAGGTGGTCGGCGTCGGTGAGCTCGTCGAAGGACCGGGCCAGGCACTGGCCGACGTTGTTGACCAGGACGTCGGCCGTGCCGCCGAAGTCGTCGAGGACGGCGGTGACACCGGCCGTCACGCCCTCGGCGGTGGAGAGGTCGGCCACGTGCACGGTGACCTCGGCGCCGAGGTCGCGGAGCTCCTTGTCGACCTCCGTCAGCCGGTCGGCGTCGCGGTCCACCAGGCCGAGCCGGGCGCCCTCGGCGGCGAACGCCCGGACCGTGGCGGCGCCGATGCCGCTGGCCGCGCCGGTGACGAGCACCCGGCGGCCGTCGAGTCCCAGGTTCATCGGACCGTCACCTCGGTGCTGATCAGGGAGAGCGGGCCGGCCGCGCGGACGGTCCAGGGGGTACGGGGCGGCACGGCGAGCGAGAGCCCGGGGCCACCCGCGTGCCGTTCGCCGGCGACCACGAACTCCGCGCCGCCGTCGAGCACGTGCAGCACCTGGGTCCGGTCGGTGTGCTCGGCCCCGGCGACGGCCTCGCCGTCGGGGACCTCGACGAGGCTGAAGGCGTGCCAGTCGCCGGTGAAGAACGGGCGCAGGTCGACGCGGGCCCGGCGGACGCCGTCCGCGGCGGACAGCAGGGCGGGGACGTGGAGGTGGGCGGGCCGGGCCGCCTCCCCCTCACCGGGGAAGACCTCGACGACGAAGAAGTGCATCTCCTCGTCGGTGCGGTTGGCGATGGAGTGGGCCGCCCCGATCGGGGTGGTGACCAGGTCGCCGGGGCCGGCGTGGATCTCCTCGTCGTTCATGGTGACCACGGCCCGGCCGCGGACGATGTAGTAGATCTCCTCGGTGCGCAGGTGCACGTGCTCGCCGACGGAGGCGCCGGGGGTGAGGACCACGTACTCGACGCAGTTCCACTCGCCTTCCAGGTGCATGCCGTTCATCAGCATCTTCCAGCGGCACACGCCCTCGCCGCCGACCTGGCGGTGGGTCACGGCCAGGCCGCTGACGTCGTTGACGATCGGGCCGAACGGGGACCGCTGCCCGCGGACGACGGTCGCCATCACGCCACCTCGCCGGCGATCGACTCGACACCGAGGCGGACGATCGCCTCGGGCACCTGGGTGATCTGGGCGCCGCCGGGGCGGTGCGGCTTGCCGAGGCCCTCCAGCAGGATCAGGTCGCGGGTGCCGGCGGTCGCCTTGACGTAGCCGCGCTTGTTGTCCAGGGCGATGGTGCGCAGCACCGCGTCGACGGTCACGCCGGCGGGCAGCACGGTGGGCGCGCCGTTGAGGGTGAGCAGGGTGCGGTGCGCGGCCTCGTCCTCGGCGGTGAGCAGGCCCAGTTCGCGGGCGATCCGGGCGACCGCGAGCATGCCCAGGCCGATGGCGTAGCCGTGCCGCAGCTCGCCGCCGGTGAGCAGTTCGGCGGCGTGGCCGATGGTGTGGCCGTACTCCAGGATCAGGGCGTCGCCGCGCTCGGTCTTGTCGTCGCGCATCACGGCGCACTTGGCCTCGACGCACAGGTCGATGAACCAGGCGAAGTCCTCGGGGGTGTAGCGCGCGTCGGGCCGGAGCCGGGCGGCGACCTCGTCGTAGCGGTCCGGGACGATGCCCAGCACGTTCTTGATCATTTCGCAGAGGGCCGAGCGGATCTCGTCCGCCGGCAGCGTGCGCAGGAAGTCCAGGTGGTTCCAGACGAACACCGGGGCGTAGAAGGTGCCCAGGTGGTTCTTGCCGACGCTGGTGTTGACCGCCTGCTTCAGCGACAGGACCGAGTCGGACATGGCCAGCAGCGTGGTGGGCACGTGGACGAGGCGGATGCCGCGGAACACCAGGGCACTGAGCAGGCCGGCCATGTTGCCGACCAGGCCGCCGCCGAGGGCGATGACCACGGAACGGCGGGTGATGCCGGTGGGGATCAGCCGCTCGGCGAGGGCGCTGACCACGTCGAGGGACTTGGCCTTCTCGTCCGCCACCGCGGTCAGCACGGTGGTGGGTGCCACCTCGCCGGCGCACCGGGCGATCTCGTCGATCTGGTCCTGGGTCAGTCCGGTGTCGGCGACGATCACGAAGCGGTCGGCGTCCAGGCCTTCCAGCTTGCGTGTGAGGGCGCCCAGCGATTCCGGTCCGTGTCCGACGGAGAACCCGTAACGGACGTCGCCGAAGCGGACTTCGCGTTCGGTCACGGTGGTTTTTTCGGCCAGCAGAGTCACAACTTCCCCGTTCACTGGTTCGCTCGTGGGCCTTGAACGTACCAACGCTTGGCAACGTTTGGCAACCTCTCCCTCGTTCACTTGCCAAAGATTGCCAACGCGTGGCAGTGTGGCGGAAACGAAGCCGGGGGGCCGCACCACCTGGCACGCCGCACGGGCAGAAGGGAACTGGGGTGACCGAGCAGGCGACCGAGAGTTGGGGCCGCATCGTCCACGACGTCGAGCGCGACGGGGACATCGACGGAGCAAGCCTGGTCAAGGGCTTGGTGGACGGCACGGTTGCCGTGGTGGTGCTGCGCAACCTGCTGCCGGAGGCGGTGTTCGCGGACAACCGGGAGCGGCTCCGGCCGGTCTTCGGCCAGGCCTCGACCACGCAGTACACCAATGGCAGTCTGACCACCATCGGCCCGTACCTGGCCAAGCACCTGGACGAGCCGGACACGTACTTCACCGAGGCCCGCAAGGCCAACGAGTTCACCGCGTCCCTCGGCGTGGACCTCGGCGAGCGCACCCGTCAGCGGCTGGCCGAGGTCCTGGGCCTGAAGCGCTTCGACACCGAGGCGGAGCCCGACGGCCGCAGCTACTCGCAGCAGAACGTACGGATCTACGCGGACAGCATCCGCACCCCGCTCCACAACGACAACATCATGCGCGACGCCGCCGGCACCGGCCTGGCCCTGGCCTCGCTGCGCCACCAGCTCAGTTGCGTGGTGTGCATCCAGGAGTGCGAGACCGGCGGTGAGCTGCGCATCCACCGCAAGCGGTGGACCGAGGCGGACAACACGTACAAGATCGTCGGCGGCCTCGGCTACGACGAGGCCGTCACCGACGGCGCCCCGGCCCACGAGTTCAAGCCGCAGGCCGGCGACGTGTACCTGCTCAACCCGACCTACTACCACTCCATCGAGCAGGTCTCCGGCTCCGACCGGATCACGATGGGCTTCTTCTTCGGCTTCTACGACGACGAGCTCGCCGAGGCCGTCTCGTGGATCTGACCGCTCGGGAGGAACGGGACGTGATCGAGAACATCCTGGTCATCGGCTCCGGCGACCAGCACTTCCGCGAGTACGCCCTGCGCGGTCTGGCCGAGCACCACTCCGTGCTGCTGATCGCCCAGACCCCGCTGTCCTGGCAGGCGCCGTACGTGGCCGACCACCGGGAGGTCGACCTCGCGGACAAGGCGCAGGTGCTGGCCGCGGCCGAGGACCTCGCCGCCCGCCACCGGGTGGCCGGCGTGCTCACCTGGGACGAGATGCAGGTGGCGGTCGCCGCCGAGGTCGGCGCCGCCCTGGGCGTGGCGACCATGCCGGTGGAGGCCGCCCGGGCCTGCCGTGACAAGGGCGCCCAGCGGGAGGCGTTCGCCGCGCACGGCGTGCCCTCGGCCCGGTTCCGACTGGCCGGCACGCTGGAGGCGGCCCTCGCGGCGGCGCGGGACATCGGCTTCCCGGTGGTGGTCAAGCCCCGCGGCCGGGCGGCCAGCATCGCGGTCCAGCTCGTCGGCTCCGACGAGGAACTGCGCACGGCCTTCGAGTTCGCCCGCGGCTCGGAGAACTCCGCCATCGAGGACGGGCTGGTCCTGGTCGAGGAGTACCTGCGGGGCCCCGAGATCAGCGTCGACTGCTGGGTGCTCGACGGCCGGGTGGAACCGTACGCCGTCGCGCTCAAGCGCACCGACTTCCCGCCGTTCTTCGAGGAGGTCGCGCATGTGGTCGGCGACGTGCTCGACACGGCCACCGCCGCCGCGGTCCGGGACGTGGTCGTCCGCGCCCACCGCGCGCTGGGCATCGACCGCACCGTCACGCACACCGAGCTGATGCTCACCGCCGACGGCCCGAAGATCATCGAGGTCAACGGGCGGCTGGGCGGCGAGCTCATCCCGCACCTGGCCGAACTGTGCGCCCCCGGCTTCTCCGTGGGCGAGCTGCTCGGCTCGGTGGCCACGGGGCGCGCCCCGCGGACGGTGGCCGAGCCCGGCCGGCTGATGGGCATCCGGTTCCTCTACCCCCCGCACAGCATGGTCTTCCACGACCTCGACCATCCGGCCGCGCTCGCCGACGAGCCGTGGGTGCAGGAGATCCGCCGGGTCACTCCCCCGGGTCTCGAACTGCACCTGCCGCCCCGGCAGTTCCTGGGCCGCGCCGGCTTCGTGATCGCCTCCGGGGACACCGTGGCCGAGGTGGACGAGCACCTGCTGGCGCTGGCGGACAAGGTCTCCCTGATCGGCACGCCGGTCGACAGCACCCCGCCGGACGGCCCGGACCAGTGACAACGTACGACGATTCCTCAGATGGAGGCAGGCAGATGTCCAAGGCGGTCATCTTCGGCGAGTACAAGCTCGCCCGGATCCTTCCGGAGCTCCGGGCACGCGGCTTCACGGACGTGGTGGTCTATTCGGCGGTCGACTTCGACGGGTTCGACGTCGAGGTCAAGCGCCTCGGGCTCGACTGGACGGGCGGGGACGTGCTCGACGTCCTGGAGCGGGAGCGGGCGGACGTGGCCGTCGCCAACCCGTACGCCCACGGCCAGGAGCAGCTCCCCCTCGCCTACGGTGAGGCGGCCGCCAAGTGGGACGGCCACTTCCTCGCACACTCGGCGGAGTTCGCCGCGGTCGCCTGCGACAAGGTGGTCCTGCACGAGACGGCGGTCGCCCGCGGCTGGCCGGTGCCCGAGGGCGCCGTGTGCCGCAGCACCGACGAGGTGCGGGCGGTCGTGGCCGGGCTGGGCTTCCCGGTGGTGCTGAAGGAGGCGCAGTCCCAGGCGGGCGACGGCCGGTTCTTCGTGGCGTCGGCGGCCGACCTGGACGCCGTGCTGGCCGGCCCGCTCGGCCTGCCGGTGATCGTGCAGCGCTTCCAGCAGGGCTTCGAGTGCGGCGTCGAGCTGATCAGCGCCGGCGGCGCGCAGCGGCGCTGGCCGGTCGCCTCGCTGGGCAGCCTCGACACCGGACTGGACCCGTCCTTCCGGGCCCGGGTGATGCCGTTCGCGCTGCCCGAGCGGGCCGCCGCGGGCCTGGACCGGCTGGTGGAGGACATCGAGCGCAACTTCGCCCCGAACGGGCCGTGGCAGATCGACTTCGCCGTGGTCGACGGCGAGCTGTGCCTGCTGGAGATCAACGCCCGGCTGGGCGGCCTGTCCGACCTGGACTCCGTCGCCACCGGGACCGACCCGCACGCGGTGTTCGTCGCGGCCGCCCTGGGCGAGGAGCTCCCGCCGGTCGCGCAGCGCGCGGTCGCCATCGAGCTGCCGTCCACCGAGGCGCCCGGCAACCCGCTGCCGGCGGAGCCCGCGGGCAGCAACCTGATGACGGTCACCGCCCGTACGCCCACCAACCGGTGCTTCATCGACAGCGACCACATGCAGGTCATCGTCACCGTCGACGACGTCGCGGCCACCAAGGAGTGGATCGCCGCGCTGTCCGGGGCGGACCTGCTGCGCTGCACGACCGAGAGCGCCTACGCCCAGCTCGACGCGGCGCTGGCGACGTTCGGGGAGGCCCGCCGATGAGGGTGCTGGTCGCGGGACTGGGCGAGAAGAAGGAATTCGGGCTGCGCTCCCTGCGCGACGCCGGGCACTTCGTCGGGGTCATCGACCTCGCGCACCGCATCCCGGTCAGCCTGGTCGACTGGTGGCGGGCCGGTGACCGGTTCTCCGTCGAGTCGATGCTGGCGGCCGCCCGGTCCGCGGACTTCACGTGGGACGCGGTGGTCTGCTGGGAGGAGCTGTCCACCGACCTCGCCCGCGAGGTCGCCGAGCGGCTCGGGGTGCCGTCCACGCGCATGCCGGCCGGTCACTTCCGGCACAAGGGCGTGATGCACGCCCGGCTGCGCGAGCTGGGTGTCCCGACCCCGCAGCTCGGGGTCGCGCACACGCTGTCCGAGTGCGCGGACCTGATCGACGGCCGCTACCCGGCGGTCGTCAAGCCCACCGACTACGGCGGCAGCGGCGGCGTGCGGATCGTGCGCGGACCGGAGGAGCTGCCCGAGGCCTTCGCCTTCGCCCTGGAGGCCGCGCGGGGCGGCCAGGTGGCGGTCGACCGCTACGTCTCCGGCAAGGAGTTCAGTGTCGAATCGGTCACCTGGGCCCCGGGCAAGACCGAGGTCGTCACGGTCACCGAGAAGCACCTGAGCCGGCCGCCGTACTTCGCCGAGGTCGGCCACGTGGTCCCCGCCGTGCTGCCCCCCGCCGAGCGCGAGGAGCTGGAACGGGCGGTCGTACGGGTGCTGGACGCGCTCGGCATGGAGGCCGGCGTCTCCCACGCGGAGTTCCGGCTGACCCCGGACGGGCCGGTCCTGATGGAGGTCGCCGGACGCCCCGCGGGCGACCAGGTGCCCCGGCTGGTGTTGCTGGCCACCGGCTGGAACCTCTACCTCGCCGAACTCGCCGCGGTCGTGGGGAGCACGGTGTCCCCCGAGGTGCCCGCGGCGCAGAGCGCCGCCGTCCGGTTCTTCAACGGGGACGGCGAGACCCCCTTCCGGCACCCGGTCACCCTGGAGAACTCCCTCACCGCGCCGTTCGCCGGAGTGCTGCGGGAGCTGTCCTACTACGAGCCGGAGGGCGCGGTCACCGACGCCCCCCGCGGCATCGGGGGCCGCAACGGGCACGCGGTGCTGGCCGGTCGGGCCGACGAGGTCCGCGAGGCCCTGCGGGTCCTCGACGACGGACGGCCGATCTACCAGGGCGCCGAGTAGCCGGGTCCGCGGGAGGGACGAGCACGTGCTGAACCTGAACGCCACGCCGAGGCCGGGTCTGTGGCGCAACCACGATTTCCTGCGCCTGTGGTCGGGCGAGACCGTCGCCCAGATCGGGGCACAGGTCACCCAACTGGCGCTGCCCCTGCTGGTCCTCGGCGTCCCGGGGGCCGGTGCCGGGGAGGTCGGCCTGGTCGCCGGCGTGCAACTGCTGCCCGCCCTGTGCGTGACACCGCTGGCCGGTCTGCTCATCGACCTGTGGGACCGGCGCCGGATCCTGCTGGGGGCCAACCTCGGGCGGGCGCTCGCGCTGACCCTGGTGCCGGTGCTGTACCTGACCGACACCCTGTCCATCGCGGCGCTGTGCGCCGTCGCGTTCGTCGTCGGCGCCTGCACGGCCGTCTTCGAGGTGGCCTACATCGCGTACCTGCCGGTCGTGGTGGAGCAGGACGACCTGGTCGAGGCCAACAGCAAGCTGCAGGCCTCGTACTCGGTGTCGCAGATCGGCGGACCGGGCCTGGGCGGTCTGCTGACCAAGGCCCTCGGTGCCTGGTTCGCGATCCTCGCCAACGTCGCGTCCTACCTGGCCGCCTTCGTCCTGCTGTGGTCGATCCGGCACCGCGAGCCCGCGGCCGGCGGTACGGGGGCGGACCGGCCACGGCTGCGCGACATGTTCACCAGCTTCGCCCTGCTCTGGCGGCACCGGGTGCTGCGCGTGCTGACCTTCCAGGCGGGCTGGTTCAACTTCTGCGAGCAGGCGATCCTGACCCTGTTCCTGGTGTACGCCGTCAAGGAGCTGGGCATGGACGCCGGCGGGGTCGGCGTCGTCCTGGCCCTGGGCGCCCTGGGCTCGCTGCTCGGGGCGACGGCCGCCAAGCGGCTCGGTGAGCACCTGGGCTTCGGCCCGACCCTGGTCGCGGCGATGGGCGTGGCCTCCTGCGCCCCGCTGCTGCTGGCCCTGACGGACGGTCCCGGCCGGCCGGCCCATGTGCTCGCGGTGCTGGCGTTCGGCCTCTACGGCTTCGGCCTGACGATCTACAACGTGCACGTGGTCGCGTTCCGGCAGGCGGTCATCCCACTCGCCGTGATCGGCCGCGCGACCGCCGCCTACCGCATGCTCACCTACGGCCCCTTCCCGCTCGGCGCGTTCGTCGGGGGGTTCCTGGGCGAACGGATCGGGCTGGGGAACTCGGTGCTGGTCACCGCGGTGCTGTCGGTCGTGGGCTGGCTGCTGTTCGCCCTCGTCGGCAGCCGGCACATCCGCGCGGCGCAGCCGGCCGGGACGCCCGCGACCCACGGGACCGGCGAGACCCCGGAGACCCCTGAGACCCCTCAGGTCTCCGAGACCTCCCAGACCTCCCAGACCTCCCAGACCCCCGAGACACCCGAGATCTGCGAGATCTCCGAGATCTCCCGGACCGGCAAGACATCCGAGACCGGCACGACGCGTGAGACGCACGCCGTCTGACGGGCTCGTACGACTTCTCTCCACCTCACAACGAAGGGGAAGACTTCACATGACCACCACCACGGACCGTTACCCGCTGTGGGAGTCGCTCGTCCTGCCCAGCCGCTACGGGCGCCCCGAGGTCCACGGCATCGGCTGCGAGGGCAACCGGGTCCACTTCGCCGACGGCACCTCCGCGCTGGACGTGATGAGCGGCCTGTGGAACGCCAACCTCGGCTACGGCAACAAGGCCGTCACCGAGGCCATCACGGACTGCCTGAACACCGCGTCCTATCTGCCGCTGTTCCGCGGCGGGCACCGCCTCGCCGAGCAGGCGGCCACGGCCCTGCTCGGCGTCAGCGGCCCCGACCACTTCGGCCGCGTGCTGTTCTCCACCTCCGGCGGCGCCGCCAACGACGTGATGATGAAGCTGGTCCGCCACTACCAGGCGCTGCGCGGCGAGGAGAACCGCGACATCGTCGTCGGCCTCAAGGGGAGCTGGCACGGCCTGACCTACGGCAGCTTCGCCCTCACCGGACAGCCGCTGGGCCAGGACGTCTACCGCATCGACCGCAGCCGGGTCCGGCACGTCAGCCACGAGGGCGCCGGCGACCTGACCGAGCTGCTCGCCCGGGAGGGCGACCGGATCGCCGCCGTCGTCCTGGAGCCCGTCCTCGGCACCGGTGCGCACCCGGTCTCCCAGGAACTGCTGGACTCCATCGAGGAGCTGCGCGCGCAGTACGGGTTCCTGGTGATCGCCGACGAGGTCGCCACCGGCTTCGGCCGCACCGGCGCCTACTTCGCCTCCCAGAACTGGCCGTTCAAGCCCGACATCATGATCACGTCCAAGGGTCTGACCAACGGCACCTGCGCGGCGTCCGCCATCGTCGTCTCCCACGACGTCTGCGAGACGTTCGAAGCCACGGACGCGGTCCTCTTCCACGGCGAGACCCAGGCCGGCTCCCCCACGAGCTGCGCCGCCGTCATCGCGACCATCGCGGAGATGGAGCGCCTGGACGCCGTCACGCTGGCCCAGAAGCTGTCCCTGAAGCTGGACGCCCTGCTGGAGGAGATCTCCGCCCACCCGAAGGTCGTCGAGACCCGTGGCCTGGGCTGCTTCCGCGGCATCCAGCTCTCGGTCCCCTCGGACCCGCTGACGGCCGCCGCCCGCCGGCACGGCCTGATCGTGCAGCCCGGCACCGACTTCATCATGCTGGTGCCGGCGCTGACCTTCAGCGACGAGGAGTTCGAGGAGCTCGCGAACGGGCTGCGCGCCGCCCTGGACGAGATCTGAGCCCGTCGCCCCGGAACGCCGAAGCGGCCGCTCCCCCGAGAGGGGGAGCGGCCGCTTCGGCGTTCTCCGGCGTCTTCCGGTGTTCCGGGGCTGCCGCGTGTGCGGTGGCGGGGGTGCGCGGCGTCAGCGGCCGGCGCCGCCCTCCAGGACCTCCGCGAGGACCCGCCAGATCTCGGCGGCCAGGTCCAGGTAGGCGGCGCCGCGCGCCTCCTCGGCAAGCTGCTTGAGGCGGGTGAGGCCCTCCTCCCGGTGGCCCTCCACGACCAGGAGCCGGGCGTCCAGCGTCTGCAGCCGGATCCGGTCCCGGTAGGTGAGCACCAGCTTGTCGGGGTCGAGCCGGGAGAGCGTGGCGCGCGCCGTGTCGTGGTGGCCTTCCGTGAACGCCAGGTGAGCCTGGAGGACCAGCAGCTCCTGCTGCTGGACCTGGGTGCCGATGAGCGCGAACGCCGCGTCCGCCTCCTTCAGGCACGCGCGGGCGCGCCCGAGGGCGGGCGGACTGCCCTGGAGGTAGAGGGAGGCGGCGGCCAGCCGCAGCCGCGCCCACAGCACGGGGTCGACACGGCTGTCCAGGACGGTCATGGCCTGCTGGAGGAAGGCCCGCGCGGCGGCGTCGTCGCCCTGGCGCGAGGAGACCGTGGCGGCCGACCAGAGCGCCTCGGCCCAGAGGGTCTCCGGCCCGTCGGCGACCAGGGCGACCAGTTCCTCGGCGTGCGCCCGGGCATCGGGCAGCCGGCCCGCCTCGGCCTCGACGGAGACCAGCGCGAGCAGCGCGTTCGCCTTGTCGGACACCGGCAGTGCGGCGTCCCTGGCCACCTGGTGGGCGCTCACGGCGAGTTCCAGCGCCCGGGCGACGTCACCCGTGGCGCGCAGGCAGCGGGCGAGCCGGCTGCGGGACCTGCACTGGAGTGCGGGCAGCTCGAACTCGTCGGCGATGCGGGACAGCTCCTCCAGGCAGACGAGCTGCTCGGCGTGCTCCCCGCGGCGGTTGCGGTACTGCGCGATCAGCCAGAGGGCCTGCCAGCGCAGCAGGGGGTCCTCGTCGGCGGCCGTGGCCAGGACCTCGATCAGGTCCTCCACGGCCGCGTCGCTGTCGGTGGAGGCGGCCAGGCTCAGTGCCTGGGCGAGCGAGTTGGCCGTGCTCGGCTGGGCGTAGAAGGTGGAGCGGTCGACACCGAGCCGCTTGGCAAGGTAGACGATCACCCGTTCCGTCGGTTGCCTCGCACCCGACTCCAGCCGTGACAGGTATCCGGTGGAGATCTCACCGCCGGCCAACTCGGCCTGGGAAAGTCCCTGCTGCTGCCTCAGTGTCTTCAGACGGAGCCCGAAGGACGACTCTGTTGTCATGTCAGCCCTACTAAAAAAGATGTACAAACGTGGCCCCGTGCGCGCACAGTGTAGCCGAGACGTTCATCCACTGGCAAATCTTCTGCCTGAATTGCAGAGAGCCCGGAGCAACTGGTTGACCTTCTTGGCAATTTTTGGCAAGTTGATGTTGCCAGCCCGGGGCCCCACGCTCGGGGACGGTGGCGCTTCGGAGTGACGTCCTCCTGACGGTTCGCGCCTGTTTGTGCACCTCCTTCTCCATCTTTCTCAGGAGTCCATCCCCATGCGTTCCTTCGTTGCCGCCACGGCGATCCTGACGGCCGCCCTCGTCGCCACCCTCGCCAACCCCGCCCCCGCCGACATCGAATGGCCGAACCCGCGCCCTTCCTCCGTCTCCAGCAAGTCCGTCGACATCGAATGGCCGGTCGTCCGGCCCACCGGCGGCGGCGCCTGAGACGGGCACCGACCGGTACGCCCCGCGGCCCGTCGCCCTTCCCGGGCGACGGGCCGCGGGCGATCCCGGACGTGCAGGTCGGGCAGTGGCTGACGCACGTGTGCCGGCCCGGCGTGCTCGGGAAGGACCCGGTGCGCGCCGCCCGTCGGGCGGCGGCGCCGGCCGCGATCGACGCCGAGCAGCAGGCCCGGCCCGGAGCGCTCGGCGTCGCCCCGGCACGGGTGGTACGCGCCCGCAGCGCGCCCGCGAAGACGGGCACGGCCACGTACCGGACCACCCCGTCGCCCCTCGCACTGCTGTCCGCCTTCGATGGCGGGGTCACGGCGACGGCCTGCCGACGAACCGGCTGCCCCGCCTGCCGGTGCCCGGTGCCGGCCGAACGGCGTCCGGCGGTGCCGGCCGGGCCCGGCGGCTCGGCGGAGACGGACCGCGCTCCCGCACCCCCGAAGGGGTGACCGGGCCAGGTTCCTGCTGAAGCTGTCCGGCCCGACGCTGCCCCCTCACCTTCGTGGTGCTGTGTACTCACGAGGGGACGGGCCCGGTCCGATCACGTCGTCGGCGGTGCCCGTGATCGCTCACTTCGCGCGAGCGTCGCTCGTCGGCTCCGGAGGTGGCGCCCCAGTGCCGCCCGACACCCCCTCCTGGTGGGTCACTGCGAGGCGGCGCTGCGGACGGCATGGTGAACGGCGCGGGCCAGGCGGGCTCCCCATACCGAGCGGGGCCCGGCGAAGGCGTGGACCTCTTCCCCGGGACGGGGGCTGCGGGCGGCGATACAGACAGCGTCGGTGGGCGTCCCGGTGCAGTCGTACCCTGCTTCGAGCAGGCCCTGGACCTTCGCCTCCGTGGCGGTGGCGACCGCGTTGACCAAGGCGGCATCGGACAGCGCCACGGGGAGGGTGGCGACGATGTTGATCGTGCCGGGCTCCGCCGGACGGAGGGTCCCCTCGGCGGGAGAGGCGGCCCACCCCCGTACCTCGAGACCCGCGGTGACACTGACCTGGACACCGCCGTCCCGGGCGTGGACGTGCCGGGAGACGTCGGCAGCGGTCATCAACCCCACCCCCGCCCCGTGTGCCCCCGCGTCACGCGCCAGGTCGGCGAGGTGCCGGTCGGGATCGGTTCGCCGATAGCCGTGCGGCACCTGGGCGTTGAGGATCCAGGAGCGCTCGCCGATGCCTCCACCGAGGACCGCGCTGCTGATCATCCGCCAGCCGGCGTCCGTCCGCCACAGCAGGCTGTGCAGCCGCACGCCGTCCTCGACGCGCACGAGCTGCTGAACCGGCAGCGTCGGACCGGCCGGACGGGGGGAGGGCAGGACGGAGGTCACGGGGGTTCTCCTTGCGGGCAGCGAACCGGCTGATCGTATGCCGCGGCCTGCGGGGTGCACGACGGGACCTGGCCCACGCAGAACGGCCGTGCCCCGAGGCGATCACGTCCGTCGAGACCCGTGCGACCTGCACGAAACCGTACGCGGGGCGGGGCCCGGCGTGCGGTCCACCGGTGTCCGGGTGCAGGACGCTCTCCACCGCCCACGGCCGGTCGCCGTCCGGCGGGCGGCGCGGCCGCGCTCTCCCCAGCGCCTGGCCGCACCGCCGGTGAAGGTCGGCTGTCCTGTGGGCCAGGCCGTCCATGCCAGAGCGGCCAGGGCTCCCGTGGGGGTGGGACCGGTCGATCCCCAGGGGGGCGCCACTTTGCCGGGGAGGCCTTCAGGAGGAGCCGGGGTCGACCGCGGGGGTGTCCAAGCGGAGGCTGCGTGCACCGTCGAGTACGGCGGTGGGGGTCATTCCACTGTGAGGAGGAAGATCACTGTTCCCAGGCCGAGGAGGAGCCCGCCCAGGAAGGCCGCCATGACGAGCGTGATCGCGACGCGGGCGATCAGCGTGCCCCAGAATTCTGCCCGGCGGCCGTCGGGGGTGTCGGTGCGCCAGTCCGACGGGATGTCGACCCGTCCCTCGGTGACGGCCGGAGCAGCCCTGCGGACGTCGCCCGGGTGGAAGTGGTAGAGGGTCGGCTCCGCGCCCCAGGTGCCGCGGCTCTTCCCGCGGATGATGCGGACGCGTACGCCCGCGCGGCGGGCCGTGCCCGGCAGCCATTCCTCGCGCACCGGCCACAGCTTCGCGACCTGGTTGCTGCTGAGCCAGGGTTCCTCGTCCTCGTGCGCGGGCTCCGGTGATCGCGGATCCGGTGTGTGCGGCATGGCTCCCCCTCGGTGCGGCGTCCCTGCGTCCAGTACACATCGGCTGCGCTCGGTGCCGGTAGAGCGCCTGCGGCGGGCCCGATGATCTTGGGTGCTCGTGGATCAGGGAGAATGTGCACGACGTGGCGAGGCAGGGGGCGGGCGGTTGGACGCGGACGTGGAGATGCGGGAGCGGGTGCGTCCGTTCCTGTATGCGGGGGAGCAGCTCGTCGCGGTGTGCTCCTTCGAGCTGGGGCCGGGGGTGCCCGCTCCGCCCGCGTCGCTGCTGGCGCCGGCCCAGCCGTCGCAGTTGCAGCGGCGGATCGAGGAGAAGCTGCCCCGGCCGCTGCGGCGGCTGAGCCGGTCGCGGCTGCTCGATCCTCGGCGGTCCCGGCCCGCGGCCGCGGCGGATGCGGTGGACCGGCTGCCGGACGCGGTGGACGACCTCGGCACCCGCCTGATGCACGGCACGAACCTGGAAGGCGGCTGGCAGAGCCTGGCCGGGAAATTCGTGGTCGCTCTGGCCGACGCCCGCGGCTCGGCCACGGGCAGCCTGCTCGCCGTGACCGACCGGAGCTGGCTCGCCCTGGCCGACGTGTCCGCGCTGTGGCAGTCCACGCCGGTGATGCGGCAGGCGTGGCAGGCGCCCCGGCAGGCCGTCGCCGCGCTGCGCGCCAACCCCCAGGGGGTGCTGCAGCGGAGGAGGATGGACCTGGAGTTCACCGACGGCTCGTGGGTCGCCCTGCTCGCCTCGGCCCCCTCCGAGGCCGCCGCCTTCGCCGCGGAAGCGGTCCGCTACCGCTGAGGGGGCCGGGCGGGTGCGACGGCCCGAGGCCGGGGCCGGGGCGCGTGGCGTTCGAGCTCGTCGGCGAGGCGGGACAGGAAGGCCCGGAACTCCCCTTCGCCGAAGGGCTCTTGGCCCTCGTACGGGTCGAACGTGCTCGCCAGCGGTGCGTCCGTGGCCAGCACCGCCCGCAGCGCCGCCACCTGCTCGGTCATCGGCCGGTCGGAGAGCGGTTCGGCCCGCATGGCCGTCGCGTACCGCCGCACCACCTCCTCGTCGAGCGTGGCGCCGGCTTCCCGGTACATCGCCTGGTACAGGATGCAGTTGACCAGCCCGAACGCCCACGCCTCCACCGCAGCCACCGATGAGCCCTTCTTCCTCTCCGGCACACCAGCGCACCGCGCCGACCTGCCCGCAGGAAGCCTAGCCGCCGGGATCCCGGACGGCAGCGGCGCCTTCTGCCGGAACTCGATCAGTGGCCGTCGGCGTCCCTGCGGAAGGCTTCCTGGAACTGGCGCATGAACTGGGTGGTGCCGCCGACGGTCTTCTGCAGTCCGACGCGGGTCTGTACGTCCACGCCGACCGCGATCTGGGTGCCCCGGGTGGGGTTCGCCTTGTGCTGGGCCGTCCAGTACGCGTACTCCATCGCGGCGATGGCCTCGTGCGCCTGGTCCGCGCGCGGGTCGTCGCTGCGGATCGCGTACAGCGCCGTGAGTTCCGCGCGGGTGAACACGCTGTGGATGTCCCGGGCCCCGTGTTCGCCCGCCACCGTCTTGATGCCGTCGATGGCGTCGGCGACGCGTGCGCCCACGGTGTCCTCGCCTTCGAGGCCGAGTGCCTTGAGCTGGTCCCGGATGTGTTTCGCGGCCACCTGGCGTGGGGCGCCGGGGGCCACCTCGTCGCGGCGCAGGCCGAAAATGCTCGTCGCCGCGCTGAGCTGTTTCTTGATCGTCTCCATGCGTTGGACGGGGGCGACCTCGCCCGTGCCCACCGTGGCCGTCGTGGCGGGGCTCCGCTGCGCGTGGGGGGCCGGTCCGGGGGTGGTGGCCATGGCGCGGGTGGCGTTCGCTTCGGCCTCGCGTTCGAAGCGGTCGGAGGGATCGCTGACCCGTAGGCCGTTGCCGTGGTCGGTGCCGGCCACCGGTCCCTTGCGCTGCTGGATGACGTGGGTCAGTTCGTGGGCGAGGGTGTGCTTGTCCGCGCCGCCCTCGCCGATGACCACGTGGCTGCCGGAGGTGTAGGCGCGGGCACCGAGGTCGGCCGCGGAGGCCCTGGCGGCGGCGCCGGTGTGGATGCGTACGTCGGAGAAGTCGGCGCCGAGCCGCGCCTCCATGTCCGTACGGGTGGCGTCGTCCAGGGGGCGTCCGCCCCCGCGCAGGACGTCGTGCACGGCCGAGCGCTGGATGTGCGGCTGCTGCGCGGCGTGCCCGCAGCCGGCGCCGTGGCGGTGCTGCTCCTGCGCCGGGGAGTGTCCGGCCCCGCGGAGGAACTGGACGACGGCGGCGTTCCCTGCGGTGGCCTGGAGGCCGGCCAGGGTGGGGAGCGGCGTTCGGCCGCCGGCGGCGGGGCTGCGGTCGGGCAGGCGTCCCTGCCGGGCCCGGGCGTTCTGGTCTCGATCTCGGTCGGCGGCGTGCATGGGCCCACTGTGTACGGGTGCCCGGGCGGGGACCATGTACGCGAGGGCAGATCGAGGTGTCCGTAGGGGAACGGGGAGGCGTACGGCAGCCGGCCGGCTACTGCGGGTCGGGGTGGCGGGCGGCCTTCTTGAGGGCGGCTTCCACGGCGTTGCGGGGTTCGCCGATCTCCTTCGCGTAGGCCGTCACCGCGTTCTGGACCTCGGCGGCGCGCTCGCGCCACACGGCCCAGGCTTCGGGGTCGCCGCCGGTGAACACCGCCTCCCGTGCCTCGTCGGATGCCTGCTGGAGCCGGATCAGTTCGTCGGTCAGTTCGATTGCCACGGCGTGATGGTAGGGCGTCCCTCGGTGGAATCAGGCCATGGCTCGATCGTGTTCCCGACCCCTTTCGGCGCAGGAGCGTGCGGTGACCGCCCGGGCGAGGTGGCTGCCGGCTCCTCCTCCCGCCGACCGGCGTCATTCTCCTGCGGTGACCAGGCCCGATTCGTACGCGGCGATGACGGCCTGGGCGCGGTCGCGGGCGCCGAGTTTGGTGAAGAGGCCGGTGATGTGGTTCTTGACGGTGGAGATGCTGATCCGCAGCTCCTCGGCGATCTCCGCGTTGTCGAGGCCGGTCGCCAGGAGCTGCCAGATCTCCTGCTCCCGCGGGGTGAGGCCGGACGCGGCCGTGGCCGGGGGGCGGGGG
>NZ_RPRY01000148.1 GCF_003949795.1 Streptomyces sp. WAC06614 | reverse complement strand
CCTGGGCTCCGCCCGCATGGAGCGCGCCCGGCTGCGGGAGGCCGCCGACAACTGCGCCGCCCTCAAGGAGCGCTACGGCCTCGACGCCCTGATCCCGATCGGCGGCGAGGGCACCCTGACGGCCGCCAGGACCGCGCCGGAGGCGATCAGCATGGCCCAGGGGAGTGCTGCCGGGCCGGTGCCGCTGCCCTCCTCGCCGGAGGCCAGGCCGATCATGGCCAGGCCCAGGCAGACCACGCCGACGGCCGTCCGTTCGGTGCGGGACAGGCGGACGTGCAGGAGGCGGGTCGCCGCGACGGCCGTCACCGCCAGGCTGCTCGCCATCGCCGCGCCGACCGCGTAGATCGGGATCGAGCGCAGGGCGATGATCTGGAAGACGAAACCGATCCCGTCCAGGGCCAGACCGAGCAGAAAGCGCCATTGGGTGGCGGCCCGGAGCAGGAGCCCCGGGTCGACTCCCGGGGAGCCTTTGGGCGGTACCGCCCTGGCGGCCATGGCCTGCAGGACCGAGGCCGTGCCGAAGCAGACCGCCGAGGCGAGGGCGCAGATCATCCCAATCAGCACATTCCGACAGTAGATGATGGGTTCTCGTGGCGGCCGGATTCCATCGCCCCCGGGCACCGGCCTAGTCTGTCGGCAGCACGCCATCAGGGGGAGCTTCGGACATGGACAGTAGTAGCAGTGGTGGGCCGGCGCGGCGGATGCGGTCCGGGGCGGTGGCGCTCGGCGGGATGGGACTGCTCGCCGCCAGCCTCGTCGCGTGCGGCAGCAGCAGCGAGCCGGACAAGCGCTGCGCCGACCGCTCGACGTTGAACCAGCTGTCCATGAAGGAGTGCAAGAGCGGCGGGCGCGGGTCGTACTACTACGGCGGCACCGTGTCGAGCGGGAAGGTGACCGGCGGCAGTTTCGACAAGTCGGCGGTGCAGCGTGGCGGTATCGGGGGTGGGTCGTCCTCCAGCGGGGGGTGACCGGACACCGTGGAACGGCACGTCATCGAGCCACGGGACGGGTGGCAGCGGATCGTCGAAGAACAAGGGCTCGTCTATCCGCTGACCCGGTATCCCGACGGAGGGCTGCGGCCCTACTGGGACGAGAGCGCCTACTACTCCTTCACCCTGCCCGAGGTCGAGGCGCTGGAGGACGTGGTCGAGGAGCTGCACGCCATGTGTCTGGCGGCGGCCGAGCACATCGTGGCCCAGGACCGGTTCGCCGATCTCGGCATCACCGATCCGCGGGTGCGGGAGGTCGTCGTCGCGTCCTGGCGGCGGCGGGCCGAGCAGCCCTCGCTGTACGGGCGGTTCGACCTGCGCTACGACGGCTCCGGGCCGGCGAAGCTGCTGGAGTACAACGCCGACACCCCGACGTCGCTGGTGGAGGCGGCCAGTCCGCAGTGGTTCTGGATGGAGGAGCGCTTCCCCGGCGCCGACCAGTGGAACTCGCTGCACGAGCGGCTGGTCGACGCCTGGCGCCGGCAGGCCGAACTGCTGCCGCCCGGGCCGGTGCACTTCGCGCACTCCGAGGCGGACGAGCTCGGCGAGGACCTGATGACGGTGGCCTACCTCCAGGAGACCGCCGAACAGGCCGGGCTGGAGACCGAGGCGCTGGCCGTGGAGCGGATCGGCTGGGACCGGTTGTCCGGGCGGTTCGTGGACGAGCGGCTCCGGTTCATCCGTAGCTGTTTCAAGCTGTATCCGTGGGAGTGGCTGGTCACCGACGAGTTCGCGCCGCAGGTGCTCGACACCATCGATCTGGGCGGGGGTTCCGGTTCCACCTGCTGGATCGAGCCGGCCTGGAAGATGCTGCTGTCCAACAAGGCGCTGCTGGCCGTGCTGTGGGAGCTCTTCCCGGAGCACCCGAACCTGCTGCCCGCCTACCTCGACGGGCCGCGCGAGCTCGCGGGGACCACCGGTTACGTCGCCAAGCCGCTGCTGGGCCGGGAGGGCGCGGGGGTGAGCCTGCACGAGGTGGGGGCGGAGCCGTACGTGGCCGGCGAGGGGGCGGAGCCGGTCTGCTTCCAGGCGCTGGCGCCGCTGCCGGACTTCGACGGCAACCGGGTGGTGCTCGGTGCGTGGGTCGTGGAGGACGAGGCGGCGGGGCTCGGCATCCGGGAGTCGGCGGGGCCGGTCACGGACGAGTACGCCCGGTTCCTGCCCCACGTCATCCTCTGAGGCCGCCGGATCCGCCGAGCCTCCGGGACCGGTCCCGTGGGCTCCCCGGGGGCCCGGCCGACGGGGCGTCGGCCGGGCCGGGGCGTCATGCCAGGACCGTGCGGAGCTGTTCCAGGCCCCAGTCCAGGTCCTCCTTCGAGATGACCAGCGGCGGGGCGATGCGGATGGTGGCGCCGTGGGTGTCCTTGACCAGGACGCCGCGCTCCATCAGGCGTTCCGAGACCTCGCGGCCGCTGCCGTGCCCGGGGGCGATGTCGATGCCGGCCCACAGGCCCCGGCCGCGTACGGCGGTCACCGCGCCGGCGCCGACCAGGGAGCCGAGCGCCTGGTGCAGGTGGTCGCCGAGTTCGGCGGCGCGCTGCTGGTACTCGCCGGTGCGCAGCATCGCGATCACCTCCAGGGCGACGGCGCAGGCCAGCGGGTTGCCGCCGAAGGTGGAGCCGTGCTCGCCGGGGTGGAAGACGCCGAGCACGTCGCGGTCGCCGACCACCGCCGAGACCGGGACCACGCCCCCGCCGAGGGCCTTGCCGAGGATGTAGAGGTCGGGGACGACGTCCTCGTGCTCGCAGGCGAACGTCCTCCCCGTGCGGCCGAGGCCGGACTGGATCTCGTCGGCCATGAACAGCACGTTCCGCGCGCGGGTCAGCTCGCGTACGGCGCGCAGGTAACCGGCGGGCGGGACGAGGACGCCGGCCTCCCCCTGGATCGGCTCCAGCAGCACGGCCACGGTGTTCGCGGTGACGGCGGCCTCCATGGCGGTCAGGTCGCCGTAGGGGACGATCTCGAAGCCGGGGGTGTAGGGGCCGTAGTGGTCGCGGGCCTCGTGGTCGGTGGAGAACGAGACGATGGTCGTGGTGCGGCCGTGGAAGTTGTTCGCCGCGACGACGATCTTGGCCTGGCCGTCGGGCACGCCCTTGACCTGGTAGCCCCACTTGCGGGCGGTCTTCACGGCCGTCTCGACGGCTTCGGCGCCGGTGTTCATCGGCAGCACCATCTCCTTGCCGCACAGGGCGGCGAGCTCGCTGCAGAACGCGGCGAACCGGTCGTGGTGGAAGGCCCGCGAGGTGAGGGTGACCCGCTCCAGCTGCGCTCTGGCGGCGTCGATGAGGCGGCGGTTGCCGTGGCCGAAGTTGAGGGCGGAGTAGCCGGCGAGCATGTCGAGGTAGCGCTTGCCCTCGACGTCCGTCATCCACGCGCCTTCCGCCGTCGCGACGACCACGGGGAGCGGATGGTAGTTGTGCGCGCTGTGCTCCTCCGCGGAGCGGATGGCGGCCGCGGTGGCGGTGGCGCCGGCGGTGGCGTCGTGCGCTGTTGTCGACACGGGATCTCCGTTTCGTCCGTCCTGGTCCATCGGTGACGAGGGTGACGTCACTTCTATCGTCGCTCGGATACCGGACGGAGAAACCTTCCGGACGACGCGCCCGCTAAGGTGGACGCTACGCACGGCGACTGGCGCACGGGGAACGGACTCCGGGGGAGCCGTGCGCGCACAGCCGCAACGCACGGCCGCCCGCCTGGGCCTGTCGCGGGGTACGACACCGACCTCGACCCCGACAGGAGCCGCCGTGACCGCGCACCGTCATCCCGCCCTCGCCGCCACCGACCCCGAACTCGCCGATCTGGTCGCCGCCGAGGAGCGTCTGCAGGCCGACACCCTGCGGCTGATCCCCAGTGAGAACTACGTCTCCGCCGCCGTGCTGGAGGCCTCCGGCACGGTCCTGCAGAACAAGTACAGCGAGGGCTATCCGGGCCGCCGCTACTACGAGGGCCAGCAGAACATCGACCGGATCGAGGCGCTGGCGGTGGAGCGGGCCAAGGGCCTGTTCGGCGTCGACCACGCCAACGTGCAGCCGTACTCGGGCTCCCCGGCGAACCTGGCGGTCTACCTGGCCTTCGCGCAGCCCGGTGACACGGTGATGGGCATGGCCCTGCCGATGGGCGGGCACCTCACCCACGGCTGGGGCGTGTCCGCGACCGGTTCGTGGTTCCGCGGGGTGCAGTACGGGGTCCGCCAGGACACCGGTCTGATCGACTACGACGCGGTGCGCGAGCTGGCGCTGGCCGAGCGGCCGAAGATCCTCTTCTGCGGTGGTACGGCGCTGCCGCGGACCATCGACTTCGCCGCGTTCGCCGAGATCGCCCGGGAGGCGGGCGCGGTACTGGTGGCGGACGTGGCGCACATCGCCGGCCTGATCGCGGGCGGCGCGCACCCCTCGCCGGTGCCGTACGCCGACGTGGTCTCCACCACCACGCACAAGACGCTGCGCGGTCCGCGCGGGGCGATGCTGATGTGCCGCGAGGAGCACGCGAAGGCCATCGACAAGGCGGTCTTCCCGGGCCTGCAGGGCGGCCCGCACAACCAGACCACGGCCGGGATCGCGGTCGCGCTCCAGGAGGCGTCGCAGCCCGCCTTCACCGCGTACGCCCACGCGGTCGTGGCCAACGCGAAGGCGCTGGCCGAGGCGCTGCTGGAGCGGGGGCTGGACCTGGTCTCGGGCGGCACCGACAACCACCTGATCCTGATGGACCTGACCGGCCAGGACGTGCCGGGCAAGGTGGCGGCGAAGGCGCTGGACCGGGCCGGGATCGTGGTGAACTACAACACCGTGCCGTTCGACCCGCGCAAGCCCTTCGACCCCTCGGGCATCCGGATCGGCACCCCGTCGCTGACCTCGCGCGGGCTGACCACGGCGCACATGCCGGCGGTCGCGGAGTGGATCGTGCGCGCGGTGGGCGCGGCCCGGACCGGGGACGAGACCGCCCTCGCGGTGATCCGCAAGGAGGTCGCGGACCTCATGGCGCAGTACCCGGCGCCCGGCCTGCCGCTCGCGTAACCGGTCGGGCCCGCCGCCCGCGTAACCGGTCGGGCCCGCCGCTCGCGTAACCGGTCGGGCCTGCCGCTCGCGTAACCGGTCGCTCGGCCGGGGCACATTCCGGCCGCCCGGCTACTGTCCGGTAGATGAGCACCGCCCGCCCCTGGTGGGGCGGGCGGTGTGATCCGGACCTCATCCGCGCCGTGACGTCGCGCTCTTCCGGCCAGCGCGGGCCCTCCGGAGCCACCGCACCTGCGAGAATGACAGCATGGCTCTCGATCGCCCACCCGTCGCCCCCCACCACCCTCAGTCGATGGGCTCCGCCCAGCAGCACCCTCCGCGGGTGCTCTCCGGAATCCAGCCCACCGCAGGCTCGTTCCACCTCGGCAACTACCTCGGCGCCGTCCGCCAGTGGGTCGCGCTGCAGGAGTCCCACGACGCCTTCTACATGGTGGTGGACCTGCACGCGATCACGGTCCCGCAGGACCCGGCGGAGCTGCGCGCCAACACCCGGCTCGCCGCCGCCCAGCTGCTGGCGGCCGGCCTGGACCCCGAGCGCTGCACCCTGTTCGTGCAGAGCCACGTGCCCGAGCACGCGCAGCTCGCCTGGGTCTTCAACTGCCTGACCGGCTTCGGCGAGGCCAGCCGGATGACGCAGTTCAAGGACAAGTCCGCCAAGCAGGGCGCCGACCGCGCCTCGGTCGGCCTGTTCACGTACCCGATCCTCCAGGTCGCCGACATCCTGCTGTACCAGGCCCACGAGGTGCCCGTCGGTGAGGACCAGCGCCAGCACATCGAGCTCACCCGGGACCTCGCCGAGCGGTTCAACGGCCGGTTCGGCCAGACGTTCACGATCCCGAAGCCGTACATCCTCAAGGAGACGGCGAAGATCTACGACCTCCAGGACCCGACGGCCAAGATGTCGAAGTCGGCGTCCACCCCCAAGGGCCTGATCAACCTCCTCGACGAGCCCAAGGTCACCGAGAAGAAGATCAAGAGCGCGGTGACCGACACCGAGGCCGAGATCCGCTTCGACGCCGAGCACAAGCCGGGCGTCAGCAACCTGCTGACGATCTACTCCACTCTTACGGGGGAGAGCATTCCGGCCCTGGAGGAGAAGTACGCGGGCCAGGGCTACGGCGCCCTGAAGACCGAGCTCGCGGGGGTCGTGGTGGACTTCGTCACTCCGTTCAGGCAGCGCACGCAGGAGTTCCTGGACGACCCGGAGACCCTGGACTCGGTGCTGGCCAAGGGCGCGGAGAAGGCCCGTGCCGTTGCCGCCGAGACCCTTGCGCAGGCCTACGACCGCCTGGGTTTCCTGTCCGCGAAGCACTGACCACCTGCGCCACTGGCCGACCGGGGGGTGCTGCCCCCACACTGGGGGTCGGCACGTGACTCTCACAGGCCATCCACAGACCGAGGAGACATCCGTGGGGACCGTAACGCTCGGCGTTTCGATCGCGGTCCCGGAGCCGTACGGCAGCCAGCTCCAGCAGCGGCGGGCCGGCTTCGGGGACGCCGCCGCGCACGGCATCCCCACGCATGTCACCCTCGTGCCGCCGACGGAGGTGGACGGCGACCGGCTGCCGGAGATCGGGGCCCATCTGGCCGAGGTCGCGTCGGGCTTCCGGGCCTTCCCGATGCGGTTGGCCGGCACCGGCACCTTCCGGCCGCTCTCGCCGGTGGTCTTCGTCAAGGTGGTCGAGGGCGCGGCGGGCTGCACCCGGCTCCAGGGCCTGGTCCGGGACCCGGAGGGGCCGCTCGACCGGGAGCTGGCCTTCCCGTACCACCCGCACGTCACGGTCGCCCACGGGATCTCCGAAGAGGCGATGGACGAGGCCTTCGAGGCGCTCGCCGACTACGCGGCGGAGTGGCTCTGCGAGGGCTTCGCGCTCTACGAGCAGGGCTCCGACGGGGTCTGGCGCAAACTGCGCGAATACCCTTTCGGCACCGGGCCGGCGAGCGTGCCGGCGCAGCTCGGCGCGCCCGCTGACGAGACGGCCGTACGCCGTCCCTGACGCAGGCCCCGGCGGGCGACGAGGACGGTGTGGCGGAGCCTGCGCTGGACCAGGTCTCGAAAAGTCACAGTGGACGACCGTAGCGCCCGAAGCGGACAATCCCGGCTATTTCCGGCACCCGAAATTACGGTGACCCCATGGACTGGCTGACGCGACTTCCGGTGATCGGGCCCCCGGTGACCTGGCTGATGCGCACGCACGCCTGGCGTGCGTTCGAGCGCCTGCAACGGGTGCACTGGAGCCGGCTGGCCGGCGCCATCACCTTCATCAGCTTCCTCGCCCTCTTCCCGCTGCTCACCGTCGCCGCCGCCGTCGGCGCCAGCCTGCTCAGCCAGGAACAGCTCGACACCCTCCAGAAGAAGCTCACCGAGCAGGTCCCGGGGATCTCCGACCAGCTCGACCTCGACGCGCTGGTCGCCAACGCCGGCACCGTCGGCCTGGTCGCCGGCGCCCTGCTGCTGGTCACCGGCATCGGCTGGGTCGGCTCGATGCGCGAGTGCCTGCGCGCGGTGTGGGACAAGGACGACGAGGGCGAGGACAACCTCCTCGTCCGCAAGGGCAAGGACGCCCTGGTCCTGCTCGGCCTCGGCGCCGCCGTCCTGGCCTCGGCCGCCGCCTCGACCATCGGCTCCAGCGCCGTGGGCCGGTTCGGCGGCTGGCTGGGCATCCCCCGGGAGGGCGCCGGCGGGGTGCTGCTGCGCGGCGGTGCCTTCGGCGTCGGCGTGGTGGCCGCGTTCCTGCTGCTGCTCTACCTGCTCACGCTGCTGCCCGGCGTCGAGCCGCCCCGGCGCCGGCTCTTCCAGGCGGCCCTGCTCGGCGCGGCCGGCTTCGAACTGCTGAAGCTGCTGCTCAGCGGCTACATCCGGGGTGTCGCCGGCAAGAGCATGTACGGGGCCTTCGGCGTCCCCGTCGCCCTGCTGCTGTGGATCAACCTGACCGCGAAGCTGCTGCTGTACTGCGCGGCCTGGACGGCGACGGGGACGGACGGGGACGAGCCGGGGGACGAGCCCGCGGGCGCGGGCGAGCCGGTCAGCTCGCCGGGGGCGGGGTCCGACGGCCGCGGGCCCCGCGGGGCCAGCGGCGGTTGACCACGAAGGCGCCACCCGCGAGCACGGCCACGGCGCCACCGGCGATGCCGAGGGCGGTGCCCAGGCCGCCGCCGCGGCCCGCGGCGGCCGCCGCCTTGTTCTCGTGCGACTCGGCGGGGGAGCCGAGCGGGCCGGTGTCGGAGCCCTTCGGCGGCACCAGCTCACCGACCGGCTTCACCTTCCCGGCCGCCTCGAAACCCCAGTCGAACAGGGCCGCGGTCTCGTTGTAGACCGGGTTGACCCCGCCCGCGCTCGGGTTCATGACCGTCACCAGCAGCTTGCGGTCCCCGCGCTGGGCCACGCCGGTGAAGGTGGAGCCGGCCATCGAGGTGTTGCCGTTCTTCACCCCCGCGATGCCCTTGTACGGGGCCACCCCGCCGGCGCCGGTCATCAGCCGGTTGGTGTTCTGGATCTCGAAGCTGTCGCGTGGCCTGCCCGCCACCTGGTCGCCGGGGAACGGGGCCGTCGCCGTGCCGCAGTACTCCCGGAAGTCCTTCTTCTGCAGCCCGGAACGGGCGAACAGGGTCAGGTCGTACGCGCTGGAGACCTGGTCCGCGGCGTCGTAGCCGTCGGGGGAGACCACATGGGTGTCCAGGGCCTGGAGCTCCTCGGCGTGCGCCTGCATGTCCTTGACGGTCTTGTCGATGCCGCCGTTCATCGCCGACAGCACATGGACCGCGTCGTTGCCGGAGCGCAGGAACACCCCGAGCCACAGGTCATGGACGGAGTACTCCATGTCCTCGCGCACGCCCACCAGGCTGCTGCCGGCGCCGACCCCGTCAAGGTCCTGCGGGGTCACCTTGTGGACCTTGTCCTTGGGCAGGGTGGGCAGGACGGTGTCCGCGAACAGCATCTTCAGCGTGGAGGCCGGCGGCAGCTTCCAGTGCGCGTTGTGCGCGGCGAGCACCTCGCCGGACTCCGCGTCCGCCACGATCCACGAGCGTCCCGTCAGGTTCGTGGGCAGCGCGGGGGCGCCCGGCAGCAGGTTCACCTGGGTACCGGGCTGCCCCAGTCGGGCGCCACCGACCGTGGACATCGAAGCGGGCGGCTCGGCGGGCAGCTTCGCCGGGACGCCGGGCTTGTTGTCGTCGTCGGCGTGCGCGGGGGCGGCCAGCAGGGCCGGCAGCAGCAGCGCGGTGGACACGGCGGCGAGGGCGGACTTTTTCGCAGACACGCAGGTGAACGTACATCGCCTTGTCATATTTATCGTGACGCTTCGGCCAACCCGCCGATACCACCGCCGGGACAGCCCACCCCGACGCGTCCGTCTCGGGGACGGGCCAGATACTGAGGTCATGAAACTCAGCCGGTCCGCCTCCTGGTTCCTGCTCGCGTTCGGAGTGTGGAGCTGGTTCATCTGGATCACTTTCGTCCGGAACCTGGTGAAGGATGCCAGTGGTCTGGCGTTCGACGACGACGGCGGCCCCACGGCCTACTTCTGGGTCCACCTTGCGCTCGCCGTCACGTCCTTTCTTCTGGGGACGGCCATCGGAGTGATCGGGTTGCGCGGGGTGCGGGCGCTGCGGCGCGCGTCACGCGAAGGCGACCCGGCGGAGCCGCGGCCATGACGGTCCTCGTGGCCGCCGTCGCGGTCCTGCTGGTCCTGGCCCTGCTGGTGCTGGTGCACCGCTGGCTGTGGATCCGGCTCGTCCGGGACGCCACCGCGCCGGGCTCGCGGGTCCGGCGGGCGCTGACCGCCGCCGCCTTCGCGCTGCCCCTGCTCTCGCTGGCCGCCCTGGTCGCGGGCCGGGCCGGAGCCCCGTTCTGGCTCCAGCAGACCGTCTCCTGGCCGGGCTACCTGTGGCTGCCGGTCCTGCTGTACCTGACCCTGGCCATGCTCGTCGGCGAGGTCGTCCGCGCGGTGTGGCTGCGGCGGGCCGCCGCCGGGGCCCACGCCCGTGCGGCGGCGCCCGCGCCCGTCGGCGCGGACACCACCGGCGCGTCGGGGGCCGGCGTCGGTGAGGGCGCCGACGCCGACGCCACCGCGGCCGGGGGAGCGGAGAGCACCCCGGACGCCGCGGACGCGGCGCACCGGCTGACGCGGCGGACGTTCGTGGCGCGGAGCATCGCCGGGGCAGCCGTCGCCGTGGCGGGCGGGACCGTCGGGTACGGCACGTACGGAGTGCTGCGCGGGCCGCGGGTCAAGCGGGTGACCGTGCCGCTGGCCAAGCTGCCGCGGGCGTCGCACGGGTTCCGGATCGCCGTGGTCAGCGACGTCCACCTGGGCCCGGTCCTGGGCCGGGCCCACACCCGGCGCATCGTGGACACCGTCAACGCGACCCAGCCGGACCTGATCGCGATCGTCGGCGACCTCGTCGACGGCGACGTCGCCGACCTCGGGCCCGCCGCCGAGCCGCTCGCACAGCTGCGGGCCCGGCACGGCGCCTTCTTCGTCACCGGCAACCACGAGTACTTCTCCGGCGCCCAGCAGTGGGTCGACCACGTCCGCGAGCTGGGCCTGCACCCGCTGGAGAACGCCCGGCAGGAGCTGCCCCACTTCGACCTGGCCGGGGTCAACGACATCGCGGGCACGAACGAGGGGCACGGCCCCGACTTCGTCCGGGCGCTCGGCGACCGCGACCGGTCCCGCACCGCGGTGCTGCTGGCGCACCAGCCGGTGGTCGTCCACGACGCCGTCCGGCACGGCGTCGACCTCCAGCTCTCCGGCCACACCCACGGCGGCCAGCTCTGGCCCGGCAACTACCTGGCGGAGCTGGCCAACCCCACCGTGGCCGGCCTCGAACGCTACGGCGACACCCAGCTCTACGTCTCCCGCGGTGCCGGTGCCTGGGGACCGCCCGTGAGGGTGGGCGCACCCTCCGACATCACCGTGGTCGAACTCGCCTCATATCAGACATGAGCGTGCAGAGACCGTAATGAATCGGCCTTCCTTCCGCGAATTTTCCGTGATTGGGTGACCGGTAATCGGATAGTCGAGCGTCGCCAGCCGGACGTTTTCCGGACCGCTAGGGGTAGCGGTCCGGTCGGCCGCGGCGCGGGGTGGGGCGAGGAGAGATCACGGATGCGGTCCGTCCGTTCCAAAGTCATCGCGGCCGTACTGGTCTTGGGAGTCGCCGGGGTAGGGGCCTGGCAGCTCATACCCGAGTCCGGCACCGGCCACAGCGGCGCGATCAGGGTGGGGACGACGGACGTCGTCTCCTCCCTCGACCCGGCCGGCGCGTACGACGCCGGCTCGTGGGCGCTGTTCAGCAACGTCTACCAGTCGTTGATGACCATGAAGTCGGGTTCCGACCAGCCGGTGCCGGATGCGGCGAGCTGGTGCAAGTTCATCGGCCAGAAGCTCACCACGTACCAGTGCGAGCTGCGGCCGGACGTGAAGTTCGCCAACGGCCGGGCCGTCACGGCCGAGGACGTCAAGTTCTCCTTCGACCGGATCAAGGCGATCAACTCGGAGCAGGGCCCGGCGCCGCTGTTCAACACGCTGGAGTCGGTCAAGGCCGAGGGCCGCACGGTCACCTTCAACCTGTCGGCCCGTGACGCCACCTTCCCGTTCAAGATCGCCACTGGTGCCGCGTCGATCGTCGACAAGGACAAGTACCCGGCGAAGGCGCTGCGCGAGGGCGACAAGGCCGACGGCTCCGGCCCGTACGTCCTGTCCTCGTACACGCCCGGCAGCAGTGTCGAGCTCAAGGTCAACGAGAGCTACGTCGGCCAGGGCAAGCCCGCCCACGCGGCGGTCACCGTGAAGTACTTCAAGGGCTCGGCCGAGCTGAACAAGGCCTGGACGGACCACGAGGTCGAGGTCGCCCACCGCGACATGCCCCCGGAGGTCCTGGCCGGGCTCAACCCGGGCCTGAAGGACACCCGCTACACCCAGTCCGGCGGCACCGAGATCCGCAACATGGTCTTCAACGTCCGCCAGGGCTCGCCCATGGCGCAGGAGCCGGTGCGCCGGGCGGTGGCGGCGCTGCTCGACCGGTCCAAGGTGGCCGGCGCGGTCTACAAGGGCACGGTCACCCCGCTCTACTCGATCGTCCCGGCGGGCATCGGCGGCCACACCACGCCGTTCTTCGACGCCTACCCGCAGCCGAACGCGGTCGCCGCGAAGAACCTGCTGAAGGCCGCCAACATCAACGGCCCGGTCTCCTTCACCCTCGGTGTCAACGTCCGCGCGACGAACGTCGAGGAGGCGAACGAGATCAAGAAGCAGCTGGAGGAGTCCGGCCTCTTCCAGGTCACGGTCAAGCCCGTGGAGAAGTGGGACGACTTCCAGAAGGGCTACGCGGCCGGTCAGTTCGACGCGTACACCATCGGCTGGATCGCCGACTTCCCGGACGCGGACAACTTCGTCGCCCCGCTGGTCGGTGCGGACTCCAGCATGAACAACGGCTACTCCGACAAGGCCGTCGACGAGCTGATCACCCGCACCCAGTCCTTCTCCAACCGCGGAGAGGCGGCCAACGACTTCCGCGAGGTGCAGAAGGTCGTCGCCCAGCACGTCCCCGTCCTGCCGATCTGGCAGAAGAAGGACTACGTGCTCGCGCGCGACGCGGTCTCCGGCGCGCAGTACCTCTCGGACGGCACGGGCGTGTGGCGTCTGTGGGAGCTCAACTGGCTCTGACGCGGCCCGAGGACCCGGTCCCCGGACCGGGTCCTCAGGCCGGGGACCCGTCCGGGGACGCGTCCTCCGGATAGGGGTCCGAGGCCTTCTTGCGGCCGGCCGCCACCTGGGCCATGCCCGGCAGGAAGTCCGCGAACAGTTCGTGCACCTCGCGGACCAGGGGCCGCAGCACCCGGAAGCGGGCCAGGACGATGCCGCGGGTGGTGAGCTGGGCTCCGCGCTGGGCCAGCTTGCGGGTCTTCTCGCTGTTCTCCGAGTGGTCGAAGACCCAGTACAGGACCAGGCCCATCTGCGAGAGCCACATCAGCTCGGGCAGGACGTCGGCCAGTTCCGCGGGGACCTTGGTCTTCGCCCCGGCCAGCACCTCGCGGTGCACGTCGATGGCCTGCTTGCGGGCCGGCTCGGACTCGGGGGAGAACGGTGACAGCGGACTGGCCGGGTCCGCCGCGTTCTTGAAGAACTGGGCGGCGAACTCGTGGTACGGCGCGGCGATGTCCAGCCAGGTCGTCAGGACGCCCGCGAGTCGCCGCTGCAGGTCGGTCTCCTGGTCCAGCAACGGCCGGACCGCCGCCACGTGGGCGGCGGCGATCCGGTCGTAGAAGCCCTGGACCAGGTGCTCCTTGGACTCGAAGTAGTAGTAGGCGTTACCGACAGAGACCCCCGCCTCCTTGGCGATGGCCCGCATGGTCGTCTTGTCGTAACCGCGCTCCTGGAACAGCCGGAGCGCGGTCTCCAGGATGAGCGTGCGGGTCTGTTCGCTCTTGGCGGCCTTCTGATCAGTCACGGTGTCCGAGCCTATCGGGGCCCGGCCGGCACGCCGCACCGGTCGTCGCAGCCGACCTCCCCGGGCGGCCCGCCGACGGGGCCGGGCCCGCGCCAGGTCGCCCCGCGCCAGGCGGCCGCGGCGAGCATCGTGACCCGGGCGAAGGGCCGCCCGGCCGGGGTGGCCAGCCAGTTGGCCTTCGGCCGGTGCTCGGCGAGCGCCCACAGGCAGACGATGAAGGCGTCGGCGCCCGTCCAGACCTGGCCGGCGTCCCCGACCACGGTGATCTCGCGCAGGGTCGCCGCGTGGTCCAGGTGGGGGAAGCGCCCGCGGGCCTCGGCGGAGCCGGCCGGTACCAGCGACAGCGGGACCAGCCAGCGCTGCCCGAGCAGCCAGTGCCGGATGTGCACGCAGAGCGCGCACCGGGCGTCGTAGAGGACGGTGAGCCGGCGTACGGGCTTCATGGCCTCAGACCCCGGCCGGAGCGGTCCAGCCCTGCGGAGCGACGGGCGGGGTCTGCTGGCGCTCCATGATGCCCCGGCGGCGGATCTTGTTGAGCACCCAGACGTTGCCCAGGTGCATCACGCCCAGGACCAGCAGCACCACACCGAGCTTGACCGAGAGCGCCTCGAACAGGCCGCGGGCGTCGGCCACGGCCTGGGCCGAGCGCAGGTAGAGGGTGACGAAGCCGAGGTTGACCAGGTAGAAGCCGACCACCAGCAGGTGGTTGACCGCGTCGGCGAGCTTCTCGTTCCCCCCGAGGACGTCGGCGATGAAGATGCGGCCGTTGCGGCTGAGCGTGCGGGCGACCCAGACGGTCAGTCCGACGCTGATGAGCAGGTAGATGACGTACGCGACCACGGTGAGGTCCATGCCCCCCGCCTCCTTGAACGTGTTCAAATGCTGGGCAGGACTGACTGTAGACCTGTTTTTGAACAGGTTCAAGCTAGGGGGTCGCGGGCCCGGCGCAGCGCCGTGACCAGGGATTCCCGGACCGATTCGATCCGCCGGTCCAGCCGGTAGAAGTCGTGCCGCGACAGCGGGACGAACACCGGCTGCCGCGCCGTCCGCGGCTCGGGCCCCTCAGCCGGGGGAGACGGCGGTCAGCCCGACGCCGTCCGGCCAGCACTGCTCCTCGACCTGCCCGGTCCCGATCGGCGCGGACAGGGCGTCGGTGTCCCGGCGTACGTTCGTCCAGCCGGCCAGCTCCCCGGGCGCGGCCAGCGCGGCCACGGCCTCCTGGGTGACGTACGCCGGGTAGTGCCGACGGTAGAAGCTGGTCAGCGGGCAACCGGTGGTCAGCAGGGCGATCCGGTGCCGCGCGGCCGCAGGGAGCTGCCACAGGGCGGCCACCGAGATCATCGTGCCCATGGAGTGGGCGTGCAGCAGGACACGCGCCCGGTCCGGGCCCAGGGTGGAGGCCAGCCGGTGGGTCAGCTCCGGTATCGCCCGGCCCGTCCAGGTGGCCGGGGTGAAGGGGTGCGCGGAGCGCGGCCAGAACGCGCCGAAGGCCCACATCATGCCGGTGTGCCGGCGGCTCTCGGCGCGCAGCACGATCGTGCGGACGGCGAACAGCATCGCCACGATCAGCCCGACCAGCATGGACGACCCCAGCGAGGTCAGCAGCCGCAGGCCGGCTGCCATCAGGTCCTCGTAGTGCCGCGGCAGGGTGTGGGTGCGAGGGAAGACCACCCCGGCGGACACCCCGACCACGGCGGTGAACGTGACCGCCAGGGCGCCCAGGATCCGGTCGAGGCTGCCCAGCAGCCGGGGCGGGCGGGGCGGCCCGGCGGGGCCGGGCGCCGCCGCGGCGGCCGCGCGCCTCCGGCGGCCGCGGGGTGTGTGCTCGCCGGCGCCGGTGCGGGCCCGGTGCAGGGCCAGCTCCCGGCGGCGCTCCTCGTACTCCTCCCGCCCGGCCTCCGGCACCGGCCGGGGCAGCCGCCCGGGCCGGCCGTCGGGACGGGCCGGGCGCGGCAGGCACCGCCACCGGGCGCGGACCGCGCGCACGCCCAGGACGGCGGCCACGACGAGCGCGACCAGCAGCGTCGTCGGCGGCAGGGCCACCGCGATCGCCCGGACGGCGGCCGGGAAGGCGACCCGGGACCGCTCGGGCTCCGCGGTCAGCCAGTCCTGGGTCCACAGCACCAGGGCGGTGGAGTACACCCAGCCGCCGAAGCAGGCCACCACGCCCATGGCCGGGCCGGCAAGCCCGCCCAGGGCCGGGCGGTCGGCGGCCGACCTCGGCGTGCGCAGGCACACGGCGACGAGCGCGAGCAGCAGCAGGGCCTGTCCGAGCAACAGCCCGGTGGTGAGCAGGCCGATACCGGGCAGCATGCTCCGCCCGGTCCGGGCCCCGCCGGACGCCGCGTAGTAACGGGCGGCGCCCCCGAGCACCGCCAGGCAGCCCAGGCCGAAGCCCCACTGGCCGGCCGGGCGCGGCCACCAGCGGGTGCCCAGCACCACCAGGGCCGCGCCGACGCCGATCGCGGCGAACAGCAGCAGCCCGACGGGCCGTGCGGTGCCGGCACGGTGGGCGGGGACGGTCAGCAGCAGCGCCAGGGTCAGGACGCCCGCGCACAGGTGCCGGCAGACCAGGCCCCGGGCACGCCAGTTGTACTCCCAGAACAGCGGGGTGGCGAGCGGGTGCCCGGCCGGTTCGGCGGCCCGGACGGCCTGCCAGGGGTCTGCGGTACCGACCGGCGCGGTGCGCTTGACCGAGCGGTACTCGGACCGGCCGTCGCGGGCGCTGTACGCCATCACGGCGAGGGCGAGCAACGGGACGAGGACGGCCGACAGCATGGCGGGCACCGTGTCGTGCGTACGGACCAGGTGGACCAGCGGATTGGTGTCCTTGCAGACTCCGCCGGCCGGACCGCCGGTCCCGCACTGCCAGACGAGCTGGTCCATGGCCCCTTGCGCGAACGAGGTGACGGCCAGCACGGTCAGGGACAGGCCCAGCAGCTGGGACAGCCACCGGTAGGCGCCGGTGGCCCGGGCCCGGTCCAGCCGGAACGGCTGCATCCAGGCGACCAGGTTCACCAGCAGGAACGGCAGCAGGAACAGCCACAGTGCCCGGGTGGCCCCGCCGATGGTCAGCCGCGCCCAGTCGTACGCCTCCGGTACGACCCCGGCCCCGGCCTCCCGGCTCCCCACGGTCCGGTGCACCCCGGCCCGCTCGTCCCCGCTGACCAGGCGCGTCCCGCTGGGCTGCAACGCCTCCAGCCGGTCCAGCGGCCCCACCCCGGGCACGATCACTTCGACGACCTCGCGCTCCACCGCAGCCCCCCGCAGGTGTGGTGACGGGGGAACAGCGTGGCACCGGTGGCGCCCGGTTGTCAGCGGCTCGGACCGAGCGGGGTCACCGGGTCTTCGGGTTCGCGGGTCTACGGGTCACACGCTGAGCGAGCGGGCGTAGTTGATCTGGCCCATCACCCAGGGGAAGGTGCCCGGGTCGACGGCCGGGACCATGGTGGAGTGGTGCCGGCCGCCGCTGGTGACCGTGATCTGCACGAAGCCGGTGGTGGTCTTCTGCTTCATCAGCAGGAAGAGCAGGCCGAGCAGGCAGAAGATGAAGAAGACGATCGCCAGGATGACGGCGTGGGTGGGGATCTTCTCCTCGGTGCGGGAGAAGTCGGTGGCGTTCCACACGGCGCCCTTGAGCGGCATGCTGCCCGAGGGCGTGATGATCTGGTCGCCCACGACCGAGATGTCACCGAGCGTCAGCGCGGGGGCGCCGCCGCCGCGCTGACGCTCGGTGACATCTCGGTCGTGGGCGACCAGATCATCAC
>NZ_RPRY01000147.1 GCF_003949795.1 Streptomyces sp. WAC06614 | reverse complement strand
CCACCCACCCCGAGAGGACCGACGTGTCCGACGACCGTGACCGGCTCGACCCGCGGGCCCGCCCCTTCGTCCGTGCCTTCTCCGCCGTCTTCCCCGACGTCGGCGGCGCCGTCACCGAGGCCGCCGAGGCCCGCCGCATCATGGCGGCCACCCCGCCGGCCGCCGACCCGCCGCCCGCCGTGGGCGCGGTGGCGGACCGTACGGTGCCCGGCCCGGCCGGGGCGCCGCCGATACCCGTACGGATCTACCTGCCGGACCCCGCCCGGTGGCCCGGCCCCCGCCCGACCGTGGTCTTCGCGCACGGCGGCGGCTTCGTCCTGTGCGACCTCGACACCCACGACCGCACCGCCCGCCACCTCTGCCGGGCCGCCGGGGCCGCCGTGGTGTCCGTGGACTACCGGCGGGCGCCCGAGCACCGCTTCCCCGCCGCCGTCGAGGACGTCCACGCCGCCCTGTGCTGGGCGGGCGCGCACCTCGACCAGCTCGGCGGCGCGCCGGACGCCCTGGTGGTGGCCGGGGACAGCGCCGGCGGCAACCTCGCGACCGCCGCGCTGCTGCTCGCGGCCGAGCGCGGCGGCCCGCCGGTCGCGCTCCAGGTGCTGGTCTACCCCTCCCTCACGGCCTCCCTCGACAGCGACTCCTACCGCCGCAACGCCACCGGCTACTACCTGACCACCGGGCACGTGCGCTGGTTCTGGGAGCAGTACCTGGGCCCCGGCGGGGGAGGGGAGCAGCCGCTCGCCTCGCCCCTGAACGCCGGACCGGAGCTCCTCGCCGGGCTGCCGCCCGCCCATGTGGTGGTCGCCGGGTGCGATCCGCTCGCCGACGACGGGCTCGCCTACGACCGGCTGCTTCAGGCCAGCGGAGTGACCTCTTCCGTGGACCTGCACCCCGGGATGTTCCACGGGTTCCTGGCCCTGCCCGAGTACCTGCCCCCGGCCCGCGACGCCCTGGACCGGATCGGCGGAGTCATCCATTCCCTGGTTACGGACGGGAAGTCTTCCGGCGAAGCAGGGGGTCGCACCGAATAATTTCCCGCTTCCCCTCTTGAGCAGGAGAGCCTCGCGCGCATACGCTGTCTTGACGTGAGGTTCTCCTGTGGAGGAAGTGACATGACGGAAACTCTTGTGGCGGGCGTTGACACTGGCGCGATAACCGCCGGTGCGCGGGTGGTGGACCACCCGGCGTGGCCCGGGCTCAAGGCCGCCGTGGAGGAGATCCGCCCCTGGCAGTCCGCGGACGGGTCCATCGACTTCGACGCGGAGGGCGCCCCGTCCCGGGCCGCCGCCCAGGCCGCGGTCGAGCGTGTCGTCGCCGGCGTCGAGGAGCTCTCCCCGCTGCTGCCGCACGCGACCGCCTACCACGCGGCGCTCGTCGCCGACCTGCGCAAGTGGGCCGCCGGCGGTTTCCAGGTGCCGGACTTCCTCGACTCCCTGATGGCGTTCCACCCGGCCGCCGAGCGCCTCGACGGGCTCCAGCACCTGGTCGTGTTCCCCATGTACACGCAGAACGGCAACCTGGACCGCAACCTGGAGGCCGTCGTCCTCAAGATGGTGTGGCCCGAGTGGCTCGCCGAGCTGGAGCGGACCCGGTACGACAACCCGCTGTTCCTCGGCATCACCTTCGAGGACTTCACCCCGGGCTACGACACCCACTCGGCCGTGCTCTTCCCCGAGACCATCGCCGTCCGCGAGGCCCCCGAGCGCTTCACCTGGGGCGGCATCTTCTGCGACCGCGAGGCCGCCCGCTACCGCAAGGTGACCGCCGCCGCCGTCGACATCCTGGGCATCGAGCTGCCCGAGGACATCGCCCGCATGGTCGAGGACCAGGAGCGCTGCGAGAAGGCCTTCGTCCTGTGGGACATGGTCCACGACCGCACCCACAGCCACGGCGACCTGCCGTTCGACCCCTTCATGATCAAGCAGCGCCAGCCGTTCTGGATGTACGGCCTGGAGGAGCTGCGCTGCGACCTCACCGCCTTCAAGGAGGCCGTGAAGCTGGAGTCGGAGGGCAACGAGCACGGCCGTGACGTGCAGTACGCCGTCCTGTTCGACCGCATGTTCCGCTTCCCGGTGTCCGGCGACCGCAACCGCAACTACGACGGTCTCGGCGGCCAGCTCCTCTTCGCGTACCTCCACCAGCACGGCGTCGTGCGCTGGACGGACAACAAGCTGAAGATCGACTGGATGCGCGCCCCGCAGGTCACCAACCAGCTCTGCGCGGAGATCGAGGACCTCTACCGGGCCGGCATCGACCGCCCGAAGCTCGTCCACTGGTTCAAGGCGTACGAGCTGGTCTCCACCTACCTCGCCCCGCACCCGGGCTCGAAGTGGGCCAAGGGTCCCGACGCCCTCGACCTGACGCAGCCGCCGCGCAAGCTCGTCGACGACGTGCTTCCCGACGAGTTTCCGCTCAGCATGTTCTACGAGGCCCTCGCCAAGAAGCTCAAGGGCGTGATCGCCTCCACCAAGGGCATCACCGCCGTGAACGCCGAGCGGGCCGCCGCGTGAGCGACCGCGCACAGGAGGCTGCCAGCATGACCGCGTCCAGCACGCACGCGTCCGGGAACACCAACGGGCCCCTGAGCGGAGCCGTCGTCGCCGTTGCCGGCGCCGGCGGCCCCGCCGGCCACGCCGCCCTGCTCCGGCTGGCCGAGGCCGGCGCCACCGTCGTGGCGGCCGACGCCGACCCCGCCCGGCTGGCCGAGGCCGTCGACGCCGCCCGCTACGCCCACGGCGGCGCCACCGTCACCGGCGACACCGTGGACCTGCTCGACCTGGCCGCCACCAAGGAGTGGGCCGACCGCACCGAGAAGGAGTTCGGCCGCATCGACGGGCTGGTCCACCTCGTGGGCGGCTGGCGCGGCAGCACGTCCTTCACCGAGACCGACCTCGGGGACTGGGACTTCCTGGAGAAGCTCCTGATCCGCACCGTGCAGCACACCTCGATCGCCTTCCACGACGCCCTCCAGCGCTCCGGCAACGGCCGCTACGTCCTGGTCAGCCAGGTCGGTGCCCACAAGCCGGTGGCCAACAACGCCGCCTACAACGCCGGCAAGGCGGCCGCCGAGGCCTGGACCCTCGCCATGGCCGACTCCTTCCGCAAGGCGGGGGGCGACGAGGGCCCGCGCGCGGCGGCTGCGATCCTGGTCATCAAGGCACTGGTGCACGACGCGATGCGCGCCGAGCGCCCCCAAGCGAAGTTCGCGGGCTTCACCGACGTCAAGGAGCTGGCCGAGGCCGTCCTCGGCGTCTGGGACCGGCCCGCCCCGGAAGTGAACGGACAGCGTCTGTGGCTCACCCCGCAACCGTAAGGACCGACGCCCGCCGCCACCACGATCCCTCGGTGCGCGGTTTCGCGAGTGACAACTACGCGGGCGTCCATCCGGAGATCCTGGCGGCCATAGCCCTCGCCAACGGCGGCCACCAGGTCTCCTACGGCGAGGACGAGTACACCGAAAACCTGCAGAAGATCATTCGCAGTCACTTCGGTCCGTACGCCGAGGCCTTCCCGGTGTTCAACGGCACCGGCGCGAACGTCACCGCCCTCCAGGCGATGACCGACCGCTGGGGCGCGGTGATCTGCGCCAGGACCGCCCACATCAACGTCGACGAGGGCGGCGCGCCGGAGCGGATGGCGGGCATCAAGCTGCTCGCCGTCCCCACCCCGGACGGCAAGCTCACCCCCGAGCTGATCGACCAGGAGGCCTGGGGCTTCGAGGACGAGCACCGGGCGATGCCGCAGGTCGTGTCGATCACCCAGAACACCGAGCTGGGCACGGTCTACACCCCGGACGAGATCCGGGCGATCTGCGAGCACGCCCACGGGCTCGGCATGAAGGTCCACCTCGACGGCGCGCGCATAGCCAACGCCGCGGCCTCCCTCGACGTGCCGATGCGCACGTTCACCAACACGGTGGGCGTCGACGTGCTGTCGTACGGCGGCACGAAGAACGGCATGCTCGCCGGCGAGGCCGTGGTGGTGCTCAACCCGGACGCCGTCCGGCAGATGAAGCACGTCCGCAAGATGTCCATGCAGCTCGCCTCGAAGATGCGGTTCGTCTCGGTGCAGCTGGAGGCCCTGCTGGCCAAGGACCTGTGGCTGCGCAACGCCCGGCACGCGAACGCGATGGCGCAGCGGCTGGCCGACGGCGTCCGCCAGGTCGACGGGGTGGAGATCCTCTACCCGGTCCAGGCCAACGCGGTGTTCGCGCGACTGCCGCACGAGGTCACCCGGCGGCTCCAGCAGCGCTACCGCTTCTACTTCTGGGACGAGGCGGCCGGCGACGTGCGCTGGATGTGCAGCTTCGACACCCAGGAGGAGGACGTCGACGGCTTCCTCCAGGCGCTCAAGGAGGAGATGGCCCGCTGAGAAGCGGAGCCGTCGGCAGAACCTGAAGACCGCGCACGCATGCTCCCGGGTCCGGGGAACGGACCCGGGAGCATGCGTGCTGTGGTGTGGAGGGGGCACCTGGGCCGCCCCCGGACCCGCTCACCGTCCGGGCCCTGCGGCACCCGGCCGGCCCGACGGAGCGGTGGGCGGCCCTTCCGTACGCGCTGTCGGCAGGGCCGCCGCGGGCAGCTCCGGCCGCCCCGCCGCGGTGGGCGCCTTCGGGGTCAGCGCCAGGTGCAGCAGCGCGCCCGCCGCCTGGAAGCCCGCGACGGCCAGGAGCAGCGCCTGCGGCGGTGCCCCGGCGGCGAGCCCCGCGAGGGCGGCCCCGGCCGACGCGGCGGTGACCTTCAGGCCCGCGCCCAGCGTGAAGACCTGGGTCCGGGCCGACGCCGGGGCGTGCTCGGAGCGGATCCGCAAGGTGGCCGTGAGCAGGGGCCCGTCGCACACCCCGGCCAGCGCGAACAGCGCCGCCGCGACCGGCACCGACGGCGCGGACGCCGCGCCCGCCAGGGCGCACCCGGTCCCGGCCATGCCCCAGCGGGCCAGCCGGCCCGGGGCCACCACGGTGATCCGGCCCAGCGTCAGCGAACCGGCGAGCGCACCCACCGCGAACGCGGTCAGCAGCACCCCGCCGCCACCCGCGCCACGCAGCCGGTCCGCCAGCAGGACCGCCGTCGTGCTCATCGCCCCGAGTCCGACGAACGCCAGCGTGGTCGAGGCGGTGATCGCCCGGAGCTCCCGGACCCGCCACAGCGCGGCCAGCCCGGCCGCCATCCCGGCCCGCAGGGTCACCGGTCCCCGGGGGCCGGCGGCGGGCCGGGCGTACGGCAGGGTCGCGGCCAGTACGGCGGCCAGCGCGGCCCCGCAGGCCAGCACCAGCACGGCCGGCCCGGCCGAGCCGAACGCCGCCAGCGCCCCGACCACGGCCGGGGCGCTCACCGCGGCCCCGTTGTACGTCGTGGCGTCCCAGGCGTAGGCCCGGTCGAGCCCCGGCCCCGCCGGGACCAGGCCCGCGACCAGGCTGGACAGACCCCCGGTCACCATCGGCCCGCAACTGCCGCCCGCCACCGCCAACGCCAGCACGAGCGGCGCCGGTACCCGGCCGATCAGCAGGGCCAGGCCGGCCATCGCGAGGGCGAAACCGGCGAGGGCGCCCACGTGGAAGAGTCGGGGCCGGCGGGTCCGGCCGGCCGCGGCGCCCGCGAGCGGGGCCGCCAGGACATGGGGGGCGAGCCAGGCCGTCAGGACGTAGGCCCCGTACGCCGCGCTGCCGGTGCGTTCCAGGGCCAGCATGAGCACCGCGATGCCCACGCCCTCCGAGGCGAAGCGCGCGGCGAGGGCCGCGCCGAGGTACCGACGTAATGCCGTCATGGGAGACGACGGTAGCGGCGCCGGCCCGTACTGCGGCTGGAGCGGGGGAACGCGCGCCTCAGGACGCGCCGGCCTCGCGCACCTGCGCCGGGGTGGGCGCTGTGCCGCCGAGGTGGGCCGGCAGCCACCAGGAGTCCTGCGGACCCTTGGGCCTGACCGGGTACGCCTTCTGCGCCGCGTCCAGCAGCTCCTGCACCCGCTCGCGCAGCCGCCGCGTGATCGCCCCGGCGTACTGGTCGGTCGGGGCCTCGATCGGCTCGCCCACCCGCATCGTCACCGGGATGTGGCTGCGCTTGAGGTCCTTGGGCCGGCCCTTGGTCCACAGCCGCTGGGTGCCCCACAGCGCCATCGGGATCAGCGGGACGCCGGCCTCCTGCGCCATGCGCGCGGCACCGGACTTGAAGCTCTTCAGCGTGAACGACTGCGAGATCGTCGCCTCCGGGAACACCCCGATGATCTCGCCGTTGCGCAGCGCGGTCAGGGCCTGCTGGTAGGCCGCCTCGCCCTGCTCGCGGTCCACCGGGATGTGCTTCATCGCGCGCATCAGCGGGCCGGACACCTTGTGCCGGAACACCGACTCCTTCGCCATGAAGCGCACCAGGCGCTTGGACGGGCGGGCGGTCAGACCGGTGAAGATGAAGTCGAGATAGCCGATGTGGTTCGAGACCAGCACGGCACCGCCCTCGCGCGGGATGTTCTCGGTGCCCTTCATGTCGATGCGGATGTCCAGCGCCCGGAACAGGGTGTGGGCCGCAGCGATGACGGGGGGATAGACGAGCTCAGCCATGGAGGGGGAGACCCCGCTTTCTGCCTCGGGAGCTACTCCCGGCCGGAAGTTACGCCAACGTAGGTAACGTGGCCATGGGGATCGTGCCCCAAACGCGAGCCGCTGGCCAGTTCAGACGCCCGTGCCCGAGGAGATTCTCGTCACGCCGGGAATGCGGACCGTCGCAGGGGCGCTGCGATCATCGTACGAGCATGCGGGCACGGTGGACACGAGGGACAGGAGCGCAGGTGCCGGGACGGGACGGAGCGCGGACGCCGGTGCGGCTGGGTGCGGCGGAGCTGGGCGCCGCGCTCGGGGACCGGGCGACCCTCGTCCAGTTCTCCAGCGCCTTCTGCCAGCCTTGTCGGGCCACCCGCCGGATCCTCGCCGAGGTCAGCGCCATGGTGGGCGGTGTCGCGCACGTCGAGATCGACGCCGAGCAGCACCTGGACCTGGTCCGGGCGCTCGGCATCGAGAAGACCCCGACCGTCCTCGTCCTGGACGCGGCAGGCACCGTCGTACGGCGGGCGGCCGGGCTGCCCCGGAAGGCGGACGTCATCGGGGCGCTGGGCGCGGCGGTATGAACGCGCCGGACCTCGCGCCGCCGCTCGCGCCGGTGCGTGCGACCGCGGCGGGCGTGACGCGCCTGACATCTGTCCGTACCCGCTTGACTGCGCGGCGCACCGATCGACAGGCTGGCCAGCGGACATCGCACCGGAAGGAAACCAGCACCTCATGACGGCCCCCTCGGCTCCCACGGTGCCCCCGGCCCCTGCCGCGGCCGGCTCCCCCGAGCTGCTGCGCTCCGTCTTCCGCCAGCACGCGGCCGGGGTCGCGGTGATCACGGCCCTGGACGGCGGACGTCCGGTCGGCTTCACCGCCACCTCCCTCAACTCGGTCTCCGCCGACCCGCCGTTGCTCTCGTTCTCCATCAGCACCGGTTCCTCCAGCTGGCCGGCGATCGGGCACTCCGAGCACGTCGGCGTCCACATACTCGCCGAGCAGCAGCGGGACCTGGCCGGGCTGTTCGCGCGCAGCGGCGCGGACCGGTTCGGCGAGGGGACCGGATGGCGGCCGGGGCCCGAAGGGGTCCCGGTGCTGGACGGGGTGCTGGCGTGGCTGGTGTGCCGGGTGGTGGCCCGGGTGCCCGCCGGGCAGCACCGGGTGGTCATCGCCGAGGCGGTGGCGGGTCACTCGCTGGGGGAGGTCCGGGCGGACGGCCGGCCCCTGCTGTACCACCAGGGTCGCTTCAACGCGTTGCGCGACTGAATCGTCCCTGCTGGGGCGGGTTCGGGCGGCGTTGGCAAGGTCACAGCCCACCGGCCTTGCCTCCGGGTGGGACGCACGCTGTACTGACGAGTAACATTTGGTTCTGAGCGCGGGCCGCCCCGACCGGGAACCGCCCAGTAAGGCGCCTATGCTGCCTCCGTAGAGAAGCAGCACCAGAAAAGACGATGCAGTAGGAGAGCCGGCGTGAGCTTGAGGATCGTTGTCTGTGTGAAGTACGTGCCCGACGCCACCGGCGACCGGCACTTCGCCGATGACCTGACCGTCGACCGCGACGACGTCGACGGCCTGCTGTCGGAGCTCGACGAGTACGCCGTCGAGCAGGCGCTCCAGATCTCCGAGAACTCGGACGACGACGTGGAGATCACCGTCCTGACCGTCGGTCCCGAGGACGCCAAGGACGCGCTGCGCAAGGCGCTGTCGATGGGCGCCGACAAGGCCGTCCACGTCGAGGACGACGACCTGCACGGCACCGACGTCATGGGCACCTCGCTGGTGCTGGCCAAGGCCATCGAGAAGGCCGGCTACGACCTGGTCGTCACCGGCATGGCCTCCACCGACGGCACCATGGGCGTGCTCCCGGCCCTGCTGGCCGAGCGCCTGGGCGTCCCGCAGGTCACCCTGCTCTCCGAGGTCTCGGTCGAGGACGGCACCGTCACCGGCCGCCGCGACGGCGACACCGCCAGCGAGCAGCTCCAGGCCTCCCTCCCGGCGGTCGTCTCCGTGACCGACCAGTCCGGCGAGGCCCGCTACCCGTCCTTCAAGGGCATCATGGCCGCCAAGAAGAAGCCGGTGGAGTCCTGGGACCTGTCCGACCTCGACATCGAGGCGGAGGAGGTCGGCCTGGAGGGTGCCTGGACCGCCGTGGACTCCGCCGCGCCGCGCCCGGCCCGCACCGCCGGCACGATCGTCAAGGACGAGGGCGAGGGCGGCAAGCAGCTGGCCGAGTTCCTGGCCGGTCAGAAGTTCATCTAGGACTTCGGTCACCCCACCGCCCCCTCACCCTTCGTAACAGCAGGAGAGCAGTCCCATGGCTGAAGTTCTCGTCTACGTCGACCACGTGGACGGCGCCGTCCGCAAGCCCACCCTTGAGCTGCTGACGCTGGCCCGCCGCATCGGCGAGCCCGTCGCCGTCGCCCTGGGCGCCGGTGCCGCCGACACCGCCGCCGTGCTCGCCGAGCACGGCGCGGTCAAGGTCCTCACCGCCGACGCCCCCGAGTTCGCCGACTACCTCGTCGTCCCGAAGGTGGACGCGCTCCAGGCCGCGTACGACGCCGTGTCCCCGGCCGCCGTGCTCGTCCCGTCCTCCGCCGAGGGCAAGGAGATCGCCGCCCGTCTCGCCGTCCGCATCGGCTCCGGCATCATCACCGACGCCGTGGACCTGGAGGCGGGTGACGAGGGCCCGGTCGCGACGCAGTCCGTCTTCGCCGCGTCCTTCTCCACCAAGTCCCGCGTGGCCAAGGGCACCCCGGTCATCACCGTCAAGCCCAACTCCGCCCCGGTCGAGGCCGCCCCGGCCGCGGGTGCCGTCGAGGCCCTCGCCGTCACCTTCGGCGCCCTCGCCACCGGCACCAAGGTCGTCTCCCGCACCCCGCGCGAGTCGACCGGCCGTCCCGAGCTGACCGAGGCCGCGATCGTGGTCTCCGGCGGCCGCGGCGTCAACGGCGCCGAGAACTTCGGCATCATCGAGGCCCTCGCCGACTCGCTCGGTGCCGCCGTCGGCGCCTCCCGCGCCGCCGTCGACGCCGGCTGGTACCCGCACTCCAACCAGGTCGGCCAGACCGGCAAGTCCGTCTCCCCGCAGCTGTACATCGCCTCCGGCATCTCCGGCGCGATCCAGCACCGGGCCGGCATGCAGACCTCGAAGACCATCGTGGCCATCAACAAGGACTCCGAGGCCCCGATCTTCGACCTGGTCGACTACGGCGTGGTCGGCGACCTCTTCCAGGTCGTCCCGCAGCTGACCGACGAGATCAAGGCGCGCAAGGGCTGACGTTCTCCAGGCGGTCGGGCTCGCTCGCCTGACCTGCGCCGATGCAGTGGCCCGGGGCTGCGTGGTGACACTCACCACGCGGCCCCGCGCCGTTTCCTGCAACCATTGACGGAAGGAAAGGCCCTGACTAAATTCTGCTATGCGGATCAGTGCTTCCGTGAAGCGGAAAAGAGGAGAGTGCAGGATGGGTCAGCAGGAGAAGGTCGCGACGAGCCTCGCGGGCGCGGTCAGCGAGGAGATCAGCGCCTCCCTGAAGCCGGTGGACGCGGAGCTCGCACGCCGCTACCCGGGCGACCCCGGCACGCGCCAGCCGATCCACACCGTCTACGTCCCCGGCGACGTGTTCACCGGAGAAACGATTCGCTCCTGGGGTGACCAGGCGCTGGCCGCACTCGACGAGCACGCCCCCGACGCCGCCACCTTCGGCAAGGTCCTCGGCATCTCCGACGCACTCGCCGGCACCGTCTACGAGCGGGTGCGCGCCAAGCTGGCCACCGAGCCGATCGAGGACCTGCGCATCGACTTCGAGGACGGCTTCGGCGTCCGCTCCGACGAGGAGGAGGACCAGGCCGCCGCCCGCGCCGCCCGGCTCGTCTCCGAGGCCTTCTCCAACGGCACCCACGCGCCCTACATGGGCATCCGCATGAAGTGCATGGAGTCCAACGTCCGCGACCGCGGCCTGCGCACCACCGACATCTTCCTCTCCGGCCTGCTCGCCCACGGAGGCCTGCCCGAGGGCCTGGTCCTCACCCTGCCCAAGGTCACGTACGCCGAGCAGGTGTCCGCCTTCGTCCGGCTGCTGGAGGCCTTCGAGACCGCCCGCGGCCTGCGCCCCGGCCGGATCGGCTTCGAGATCCAGATCGAGACCAGCCAGTCCATCCTCGCCGCCGACGGCACGGCCACGGTCGCCCGCATGATCGACGCCGCCAAGGGCCGCGCCACCGGCCTGCACTACGGCACCTTCGACTACAGCGCCTGCGTCGGCGTCTCCGCCGCCTACCAGGCCAGCGACCACCCGGCCGCCGACCACGCCAAGGCCGTCATGCAGGTCGCTGCCGCCGGCACCGGCGTACGCGTCTCCGACGGCTCGACCAACGTCCTGCCCGTCGGCACCACCGAGAAGGTCCACGAGGCCTGGAAGCTGCACTACGGCCTCACTCGCCGCGCCCTGGCCCGCGCCTACTACCAGGGCTGGGACATGCACCCGGGCCACCTCCCGACCCGCTACGCCGCCGTCTTCACCTTCTACCGCGAGGGCCTGGAGGCCGCCGCCGCACGCCTGAAGGCCTACGTCGCCAAGATCGAGGGCGACGTCATGGACGAGCCGGCCACCGCCAAGGCCCTGGCGGGCTACCTGGTGCGCGGCCTGGACTGCGGCGCCGTCGGCGCCGACGAGGTCACCGCCCTGACCGGCCTGACCCGCGCCGAACTCGACGCCTTCGCCATCCCCCGCCGCTCGGCCACCCTGACGGCGACCGCGTAGCCCGCACCGACCGCGCACGGCCGGCCGCCGCGGGGCACGAGCCCGGCGACGGCCGGCCGTGCGCGGTGTGCCGCCGCTCAGGCACCCGGCGGGGACTCCCCCGAGCCGCGGGGGATCAGGCGGGTGGGCAGTTCCGTGCGGGTCGGCGGTGGGGCGGCGCCGGTGAGGCGCTGGAAGAGGCGGTCCGTGGCCACCCTGCCCAGCGCCGCCGCGTCCTGGGCGACCACCGTGACCCCCGGGCGCAGCAGGTCGGCCAGCTCGAAGTCGTCGAAACCGACCAGGGCCACCGGGTGGGTCAGCGCCGCCAGCACCCGCACCACCGTGACCGTCACCCGGTTGTTCCCGGCGAAGAGGGCCGTGACCGGCTCCGGGCCCGCCAGCATGGCGGTGGCCGCCGCGGTGACCCGCTCCGGAGCCGTGGAACCCAGGGACACCCACCCATCAGCCACCGGAAGACCGGCCTCCGCCATGGCGGCACGGTAGCCGCGCAGCCGTTCCGTGGCCGTGTGGATCCGCGGATGGTCGCCGATGAACCCGATCCGGCGGTGGCCGTGGGTGATCAGATGGGCCACGCCGTCGCGGGCGCCGCCGAAACTGTCCGAGAGCACGACGTCCGCGTCGATCCGGCCCGCCGGCCGGTCCACGAACACCGTCGCCACCCCGGCCCGGATCTCCGGCTCCAGATAACGGTGGTCGTCCCCGGCCGGGATCACGATCAGCCCGTCCACCCGCCGCGCGCACAGCGCCAGCACCAACTCCCGTTCCCGGTCCGGGTCCTCGGCGCTGGAACCGTTGATGAGCAGCGCGCCGTGCGCCCGCGCCACCTCCTCCACGGCCCGGCTCAGCGGCCCGTAGAACGGGTCGGCGAGGTCCTCCAGGACCAGCCCGATGCTCGCGGTGCGCCCCTTGCGCAGCACCCGGGCGCTGTCGTTGCGGCGGAAGCCCAGCGCGTCGATGGCCTCCTGCACCCGCCGCCCGGTCTCCGGGGTGACCCCCGGCTCGCCGTTGACGACCCGGGAGACGGTCTTCAGGCCCACCCCGGCGCGGGCCGCCACGTCCTTCATCGTCGGCCGCAGACCGTAACGGGGCTCGGACGGGCGGCGGGAGTACGACACGGTACGGAGACCTCCGGTCGGTCGGGTCGCGATGGTGATGTTGAGCATAAGCACCTCGGCCGATAAGCGGGTTTCCGTGGCAGGGTGGGGCGGGCAGGCCACAGGGGGCTTCGGACGCGGCAAGGGGAGAGGGATCATCGTGATTGTCTGGATCAACGGCGCATTCAGTGCCGGGAAGACCAGCACGGCCCGCGAGCTGACCGGACTCCTGCCGGAGGCCACCCTGTACGACCCCGAGCTCGTCGGCGGGGCCCTGCGGCGGCTGCTGCCGCGCGAACGGCTCGACCAGGTGTCGGACTACCAGGACCTGCCGAGCTGGCGCCGGTTGGTGGTGGACACGGCCGCCGCCCTGCTGGCGGAGGTCGGCGGCACCCTGGTGGTGCCGATGACCCTGCTGCGGCAGGAGTACCGCGACGAGATCTTCGGCGCGCTCGCGGCCCGCCGGATCCCGGTCCGGCACATCGTGCTCGACCCTGGGGAAACGATCCTGCGGGAGCGGATCGCCCACCGCGTCGAGCCGGGCCTCACCGAGGCCGAGAACGAGGTCCGGGTCCGGCAGTGGTCGTACGACCACCTCCCGGTCTACGCCGCCGCCCTCGCGGGCTGGCTCGGCCAGGACGCCCTGGCGGTGGACAACGGCCGCCTGACCCCTCGTGAGACCGCCGAACGGGTGGCCGAGGCCCTCCGCGCCGGCACGGCCGGCCTGTGCGACATCGTCCAGACCCCCGAACCCACCCGGGAGACCGTCGCGGCCGGGGTGCTCCTCTTCGACGAGGAGGACCGCGTCCTGCTCGTGGACCCCACGTACAAGCCGGGCTGGGAGTTCCCCGGCGGAGTGGTGGAGTCCGGCGAGGCCCCCGCGCAGGCCGGCATGCGCGAGGTCGCCGAGGAACTCGGCGTGGTCCTCGACCGGGTGCCCCGGCTGCTGCTGGTCGACTGGGAGCCGCCGTGCCCGCCCGGCTTCGGCGGGCTGCGGCTGCTGTTCGACGGCGGCCGCCTCTCCGGCCCGGCCCGCGCCGGGCTGCGGCTGCCCGGGCCCGAGCTGCGGGCCTGGCGCTTCGCCAGCGAGCCGGAGGCGGCCGACATGCTCCCCCCGAACCGCTTCGCCCGCCTGCGCTGGGCCCTGCGCGCCCGCGAACGCGCCACCGTCCTCAACCTGGAGGCGGGCACCCCGGTCGGCTGACCCGCCGGGCCCCGCCCGCCGGCCGCGGGCATGGCCTCCTTCCCCGCCGGGCGCGGCGGGGTCCGGCTGGCCCGCCCGGCCGGCGGGCCGCCGCCCGGCCTCGGCGGCCGCTACGCCGGGTCGGCCCGCAACGCCGCGCCGTCGGCGGCCGCCCGGAGGACCGCCGCCGTGTCGCGGACCAGCGGGTCACCATGACCGAAACAGGCCACCTCCGGCTCCAGGGCGGCCAGCCGCCGGAACGACGCGACGGCCGCGGCCCGGTCGACGTTGAAGACGCCCAGCATCACCTGGCCGACCCCCGCCACGCAGTCGCCCGTGAACAGCACCCCGTGGCCCGGCAGATGGACGCCGATGCTGCCGTCGGTGTGACCGGGACAGTGGACGACGCGGGCGCCGCCCCCGAAGTCCAGGACGTCCCCGTCCTCCAGCTCACGGTCGACCCGGGTCGGCGGCGCCACCGGGGCCGTCAGCCCGTGCGCGTAGAGCGGTATCTCCCAGTCCAGCAGGACCGGTTCGGGCACCGGCCGGTCCCCGCGGACCACCGGCGCGTCCAGCCGGTGCGCCAGCACCTCGGCGCCCCAACGCGCCGCCAGCTCCCCGGCCGCCCCGACGTGGTCGCGGTGGCAGTGCGTCAGCACGATCCGCTCCAGCCGGCCGGGATCCAGCCCGAGCGAACGGACCGCCCCCTCGATCTCCGGCGCCGCACCGGCGTTGCCCGCGTCGATCAGCGTCAGCGCGGACCTGGCCGGGTCGTCACCGTCGCACCACAGGTACGCCTGACCGATCGGGAAGCGGAGCATGTGCAGCCGCCGCGGAATGACTTCGACAAGATCCATGGGGCGACCGTAGGACGCGCGGACCCCGCAGGCCGCCCGGATTCACCGTGAGCGGAGTACGCCCAGGGCGCACTGCGCCCTGGGCGTACACACCACCACCCGCGGCGGTGTCAGACCTGCTTCGAACGGGCGTAGTTGACCAGGAACAGCGCCTCCACCACGGACAGCCGCTCCAGCTCGTCCGGGGACACGCTCTCGTTCACCGCGTGGATCTGCGCCTCCGGCTCGCTCAGCCCGATCAGCAGCATCTCCGCCTCCGGGTAGAGCGAGGTCAGCGCGTTGCACAGCGGGATCGACCCGCCCATGCCGCTGATCTGCATCTGCTGACCGGGGTAGCCGACCTCCATCGCCGCCGCCATCGACGCGTACGCCGGGCTGCTGGTGTCCGCCTGGAACGGCTGCCCCTGCCCGACGACCTCCAGCTCCAGCCGCGCCTTCCACGGCGTGTGCGCCCGCAGGTGCGCCTCCAGCAGCTTGATCGCCTCCTGCACGTCCGCGCCCGGCGGGATCCGCAGGCTGATCAGCGCACCCGCACTCGCGTGCACCGACGGGGTGGCACCGATGACCGGCGGGCAGTCGATGCCGAGCACCGTCACCGCCGGACGCGCCCACAGCCGGTCCGCCACCGTGCCGTCACCGATCAGCTCGACACCGTCCAGCACCTTGGCGTCCGCCCGGAAGTCCTCCTCCGGGTACTGCAGGCCCTCCCAGACCCCGTCCGCGGCGAGCCCGTCCACCGTGGTCGAACCGTCCTCGGCACGCAGCGAGTCCAGCACCTTGATCAGCGCGGCCAGCGCGTCCGGGGCCGCCCCGCCGAACATGCCCGAGTGCAGGTTGCCCGCCAGCGTGTCGATGCGCACCTTCAGCAGCGTCATGCCGCGCAGGGTCGCGGTCACCGTCGGCAGGCCCGTACGGAAGTTCCCCGCGTCACCGATGACGATGGCGTCGGCGGTCAACAGCTCCGGGTGCGCCTCGGCGTACTGCTGGAGGCCGCCGGTGCCCTGCTCCTCGGAACCCTCGACGATCACCTTCACCGCGACCGGCACCCCGCCGTCGGCCTTCAGCGCGCGCAGCGCCAGCAGGTGCATGATGAACCCGCCCTTGCAGTCGGCCGCCCCGCGCCCGTACCAGCGGCCGTCGCGCTCGGTCAGCTCGAACGGCGGCGAGACCCAGGCCGCCTCGTCCAGCGGCGGCTGGACGTCGTAGTGCGCGTACAGCAGGACGGTCGGCGCGCCCTCGGGGCCGGGCAGGTAGCCGTAGACCGACTGCGTGCCGTCCGGGGTGTCGAGCAGGGCGACGTCCTGGAATCCCTCGGCGCGCAGCGCACCCGCCACCCACGCGGCGGCCTTCTCGCTCTCGCTGCGCGGGAACTGGGCCCAGTCCGCCACCGACTGGAAGGCCACCAGCTCGGCGAGCTCCTGCTGGGCGCGGGGCATCAGCGAGGCGACGGTCTCGGCGATCGGATGCGACGACATGGGCACGCTCCTCTTGGGTGCGACGTTGTTCTACGTGAGCCGGGTACGGCGGACGACAGCACCGATCCTCGCACAGCGGGTCGGGGCGGACGCGGGCCGTAGGATTTGCCCGGCATCGGAGCGATCAGGGGAAACGGGAGCAGCAGCACATCGTGAGCAGCGACGACGTACGCGATACGGACCAGCAGGGCGCGGCCGAGGAGCCGGCGGGCACGCAGGGGGAGAGCGGCGAACAGGCCACGGTCTGGGACGTGGTCGTGGTCGGTGCGGGGCCGGCCGGCGCCTCGGCCGCGTACGCGGCGGCAGCGGCCGGCCGCCGGGTCCTGCTGCTGGAGAAGGCCGAGCTGCCCCGCTACAAGACCTGTGGCGGCGGCATCATCGGGCCCTCGCGCGACGCCCTGCCGCCCGGCTTCGTACTGCCGTTCAAGGACCGGATCCACGCCGTCACCTTCTCGATGAACGGGAAGCTGGCCCGCACCCGGCGCTCGAAGGGCATGCTCTTCGGGCTCATCGACCGGCCCGAGTTCGACGCCGCGCTGGTCGCCTCCGCGGAGAAGGCCGGCGCCGTGGTGCGCACGGGCACGGCGGTCGCGCGGGTGGAGCAGCACGGGACGGCCGTGCCCGACCGGCGCACGGTGGCGGTCGTCCTCGCCGACGGCGAGGTGGTCCTGGCCCGCGCCGTGGTGGGCGCGGACGGCAGCGCGAGCCGGATCGGCGCCCATGTGGGTGTGGAGATGGACCAGGTGGACCTGGGCCTGGAGGCGGAGATCCCGGTTCCGGACACGGTCGCCGAGGACTGGAAGGGCCGGGTGCTCATCGACTGGGGCCCGCTGCCCGGCAGTTACGGCTGGGTCTTCCCCAAGGGCAACACGCTGACCGTCGGTGTCATCTCCGCCAAGGGGGAGGGCGCGGCCACCAAGCGCTACCTGGAGGACTTCATCGCCCGGTTGGGCCTGGCCGGGTTCGAGCCGGCGCTCTCCTCCGGGCACCTGACGCGCTGCCGCACGCCGGACTCGCCGCTCTCGCGCGGGCGGGTGCTGGTCGCCGGGGACGCGGCCGGGCTGCTGGAGCCCTGGACCCGGGAGGGCATCTCGTTCGCGCTGCGGTCGGGGCGGCTGGCGGGGGAGTGGGCCGTGCGGATCGCCGAGGCCCAGGACGCGGTGGACGCCCGGCGCCAGGCGCTGAACTACGCCTTCGCGGTCAAGGCCAACCTGGGCGTCGAGATGGCGGTGGGCAAGCGCCTGCTGACCGTCTTCGAGTCCCACCCCGGCGTGCTGCACGCGGCGCTCACCGGCTTCCGTCCGGCGTGGCGCGCCTTCACCCGGATGACCCGTGGCTCCAGCACCCTGGCCGAGATGGTCCGCACCTATCCGCTGGTCCGCAAGGTCCTGCACGTCCTGGACGCACGGGACCGGCGCGAGGCGGCCCGGGGGCAGGGCGGGCGGTAGGGCCGGCGGT
>NZ_RPRY01000146.1 GCF_003949795.1 Streptomyces sp. WAC06614 | reverse complement strand
CACCCACACCCCCGCACTCCCCACCGCCTCCTGACGAAACGGCAGCTCCCGATGATCGAAGTGACCGGTCTCACGAAGTCCTACGGCGACAGGACGGTGGTCGACCGCCTGTCCTTCCAGGCCCGGCCCGGAACGGTGACCGGCTTCCTCGGCCCCAACGGCGCCGGCAAGTCCACCACCATGCGCATGATCCTGGGCCTGGACCGGCCCACGTCCGGATCGGCGACGGTCAACGGCCGCCCCTACGCCGCCTCGGCGGCCCCGCTGCACGAGATCGGCGCCCTGCTGGACGCCAAGGCCCTCTACGGTCCGCGCCGGGCCGCGGACCACCTGTGGTGCCTGGCCCGGGCCAACAGGATCGGGCGGCGCCGGGTCACCGAGGTGCTGGACCTGGTCGGACTGCAGGACGCCGGACGGCGCCGGGCCGGCAGCTTCTCCCTCGGCATGGGCCAGCGCCTAGGCCTGGCCGCCGCGCTGCTGGGCGACCCGCCGGTCCTGATGCTCGACGAACCCGTCAACGGCCTCGACCCCGAGGGCATCATCTGGATCCGCACCCTCCTGCGGTCCCTGGCCGCCGAAGGCCGCACCGTGCTGCTCTCCAGCCACCTGATGAGCGAGATGGAGCACACCGCCGACCACCTGGTCGTCATCGGCCGGGGCCGCCTCATCGCCGACATGAGCATGCAGGAACTCATCGACCGCGGCTCCCGCACCTGCATCCGCGTACGGGCGTCCGAACCGGAGCGCCTGGCTTCCCTGCTGGCCCACACCGGCGCGGGCGTCACTCAGGAGACGGACGGCCTGCTGTCGGTCACCGGCCTGGACACCCCCCGGATCTCCGGCATCGCGGCGGGCAACGGGATCGTCCTGACCGAGCTGGCCTCCCACCGCTCCAGCCTCGAAGAGGCCTACCTCGAACTCACCCAGCACGCCACCGACTACAGCAGCGCCGTTCCCGCCGCGGCCTGACCAGGAGAAGCGCACACCATGAGCATGCACACCACCGCCGTGCCCGCCGCCCGTCCCCGGCCGCGCACCGGCGCCCGCAGGCCCGCGACCTTCCTCGACGCCGTGGCCGGCGAATGGATCAAGATCCGCACCCACCGCGGGGTCCTGCTCGCCCTGCTCGCCGGCGTCGTCGTCACCGTCGTGGCAGGCGCGAACAATTCCTCCGCCAACGCCAACGCCCTTCGCGCGGGCGAGAGCATCGGCACCGGCAGCAGCCTGGTCTGGGTCACCCAGTTCGGGATGAAGTTCGGCGTGATCGCCTTCGCCATCGCCGGCGCGCTGGCCATGACCGCCGAGTACAGCAGCGGCATGATCCGTACCTCCCTGACGGCCGTGCCCTCCCGGGGCCGGCTCCTCGCCGCCAAGGCCACCGCCTTCGCCGCCCCCGCCCTGGCCGCAGGACTGCTCGCCTCCACCGTCGCCTTCGCCACCGGCAGCTCCCTCCTCACCGACGCCGGGGCGAAGATCTCCCTGAGCGACCCCGGGGTCCCGCGCGCCCTCGTCGGCGGCGCCCTCTTCCTCGCCACCTCCGGCCTGTTCGCCCTCGCCCTCGGCGCGCTCCTGCGCCATCCCGTCGCCACCGTGGCCGGCATCTTCGCCGTCTACATCCTCCCCCAGATCCTCGGCCGGGATCTGGGCCGGTCCTTCCCGTTCGAGGCCGGCCTCGACGTCACCCTCGCCGACTACAGCAGCCCCTTCGGGCTCCGCGACAGCAGCACGGCCTGGAGCGGCTACTTCATCCTCCTCACCTGGACCGCCGCCACCGCGGCAGTCGCCTACGCGCTGATCCGGCGCCGCGACGCCTGACCGCGGGCGCCGGCCGGGGCGGGCGCTGCCCGTCAGGGCCGCGTTCCGTGCCCGGAAGGCCACCCCGACGCCACTGGGAACGGCCGCTCCTCCCCCGTACGGTCGGGGCGGTCCAGGCACGCGCACGCGAACGAGAGGCGACGCCCCATGCCCAGAACGGGACACGACCTCCCCGCTCCGCCCGACGACGCCACCGTCGCGTGGGTCCAGGCAGAGATGTCCCGCCTGCTGGCCGAGGACGACGGCTTCCGCCGGGAGTTCGAGGAAGCCTGGGCGGACGATCCGTACCTGCCCGCGTGGCGGGATGCGGGGTACTGCGCGATCGGCGACGCGGGGGCCCGGTTCCTCACGGAGTTCCTCGGGGTCGACAACCACCTGTTCTGGGCGCTCTGGCAGACGGAGTTCCTGGACGACACCTGGCTGAAGGACCGGCTGCGGACTCCGGGCGGCATGGCGCCACCGGAGCCGGCCTGCGCCACGGCACTCGACGCGCCCGGGACGCCTCAGGCGCTACAGACACCTCAGGCGCCACAGTTGCCTCAGACACCTCAGACACCTCAGGCACCCGCTTCGCCCGAACCGCAGTTCAGCGTGAGCCGGACCGGTGTCCTGCGGGACGTACGGGGAGCGGCCCTGCTCGTGTCCCCGCAGAAGGGCCGGCCCCGGGACCAGGGCATCCCGAAGGGGCGGACCGCGCCCCGGCCGCCGGCCCGTACGTCGCGGCCCCCGTTCCGGGACCTCCGCCTCCTCCGGGCGCCCCGGGTGACCGGGGGGACGGGCCCGGGGCTGCTGGGGGCCGAGGGCACGTGCGTGCTGGGGCCGGGACTGGCGGTGGAGCCGAACACCGTCTCACGGCCGCACAACGACCTCACCAGGGTCCTGAACCAGAACGCCGCGCTCCAGGCGTACGGCTGGATAGCCGGACACGTGATCAACGCGGACTGGTCCACGGGACACGAGTGCACCGTCCTCACCGGCCGGGCCAACGGCCGGCACAAGGACCGGTTCGAAAGGAAGGTCCGCACTGCCCTGCAGTCCCTCAAGACCTGCTACGACGCCCTGCACGACTGCGGCGTCGACACCCGCCGGCTGCAATTCGGGATCTTCGTCGAGGTCCGGGTGAGCGCGCAGAGCTGGGCCGATGTGTACGGGGCGTTCGGCGGCGACGAGGACACGCTGGAGCTGTGCCGGAACATCCCCGTCCGGATCACCTGCAGTGCGGCCCTCGTGGGCCGGCCCGACCTCGACGCCGTGCGAGCGGTGGCGGGAGCGGACAAGGGCGCCCTCGCCTGGTACCTCAGGGCGCTGGAGACCCTCGACGCCCTCATGGCCGAGGTGGTGGAGGTCGAGGTGCAGAACGAACGGGCCGCCGACCCCGCGATCGAGGCCCAGGCGGGGCGGGTGCGGAAGCGCAAGGGTGAGGCGGCGCGGAAGGAGAGCCGCGCGAAGCGCAGGAAGCTGGCCGAGGAACGGCGCGACGCACTGCAGCGGTTCCGGGAGTTGGCGAACACGAGCCTTCCGGAAAGGGCACCCCACACCACGCGCGACGCCCTCTACGCGGCCTACAGGCGGCTCGGCCCCACGGTGCTCGCGGAACGCCTCGGCGAGAACGACCTGGCCCTGCTCCGGCGCGCCTTCGGCTGCTGAACCGCGGGCACGATCGCGCACCGTCATGGGAACGGCGCCGGACGGGCGGACCGGGTTCCACCGGTGCATCCTCCGATCGCACCGTTCGCAAACGGCGGCCCGTGCCGTTGGCTGTTCCGAAAGGCCCGGACCTCTTGGCACCCGTACGAACGAAGGGTCAACGGCGGAAAACCATGGCAGACATTCAGGCACCGGCCGCGACAGAGGCGGCCTCCCGACCGGTCCACGGGGACGCGGGCGACGAGGGGTACAGCAAGCAGCTCAAGCCCCGGCACATGACCATGATCGCCATCGGCGGGGCGATAGGCACCGGGCTCTTCCTCGGCGCGGGCGGCCGGCTGGCCGAGGTCGGCCCCGCCCTGGCCATCGCCTACGCCCTGTGCGGGATCTTCGCCGTGCTGGTCGTACGGGCGCTGGGCGAGCTGGTCGTCCACCGGCCGTCGTCGGGCGCCTTCGTGTCCTACGCCCGGGAGTTCATGGGCGAGAAGGGCGCCTACACGGCCGGCTGGCTGTACTTCCTGAACTGGGCCGTCACCGGCATCGCCGACATCACGGCCGCGGCCACCTACGCCCACTTCTGGTCGATGTTCACGGACGTCCCCCAGTGGGTGCTGGCACTGGTCGCCCTCGCCGTGGTGCTGGCGGCGAACCTGGTCTCGGTGAAGTACTTCGGCGAGATGGAGTTCTGGTTCTCCCTGGTGAAGGTGGCCGCACTGGTCGTCTTCATGGGCGTGGCCGTCTTCCTCATCGCCACCCGGCATCCCGTCGACGGGCACGTGCCGGGCCTGGCCTCGATCACCGGGCACGGCGGTCTCTTCCCCTCCGGGGTCCTGCCGATGATGCTCGTCATGCAGGGGATCGTCTTCGCCTACGCCGGGCTGGAGCTCTCCGGGATCGCCGCGGGCGAGACCGAGGACGCCCGGAAGGTCGTGCCCAAGGCGCTCAACTCGATCATCTGGCGCATCGCCCTCTTCTACGTGGGCTCCGTGGTCCTGCTCTCGCTGCTGCTGCCGCACACCGCGTATTCGGCGGGCGAGAGCCCGTTCGTCACCGTCCTCGCCAAGCTCGGGATCCCCGGCGCGGCGGGCGTGATGAACCTGGTCGTCCTGACCGCCGCGCTGTCCAGTCTGAACTCCGGCCTCTACTCGACCGGCCGGATCCTGCGGTCCATGGCCATGGCGGGCTCGGCCCCGAGGTTCACCGCCCGGATGAACAAGGGCCAGGTGCCCTACGGCGGCATCCTGCTCACCGCCTCGTTCGGGGTCGTGGGCGTGGTGATGAACTTCTTCATCCCCCACGACTCGTTCGAAGTGGTCCTGAACTTCGCCTCGTTCTGCATCCTGGCCACCTGGGCCATGATCATGATCTGTTCGCTGCTCTTCTGGCGCCGCTCCCGGCGCGGCCTGGTCGACCGGCCCGCCTACCGGCTGCCCTGGGCGCCGTACAGCCAGATCGTCACCCTGCTGTTCCTGCTCGCGGTCCTGGTGCTGGTCTGCGCGGACGGGGGCGTGGGCAGCATGACGGCCCTGGCCATGCCGGTCGTGGTGGCCGCGCTGGTCGGCGGCTGGTTCCTGGTCCGCCGACGCGTCGCGACGCTCGCCGCCTCGACCGCCCCCGCCGCGCCCGCCCACGGGGGCGAGGTCGGGGGCGAGGCGCGACCCTGACCGGGCCGCAGGAGAGACGGCTTCTGACGGGCCCACCACGCTCCGACGACCGACCCGGCTACAGCGAGCTCCGCCCCACGACGTAGCCCTCGAAGGCGCCCTCGTGGGCGGCCAGCCACAGGTCGGGCCCGTAGTTCCTGCGGCTGGGGTTGTAGGTGTGGACGGCCACGACCCGGCCTGCGGCGTCGACCTCGCACCCGTGGACGACGATCCAGTGGAGGCCGATCCCCATCATCACCACGCACCCCTGTGCCAGGGCCTGCTCGATGTGATCGCCCGACAGCCGGGGGACGTAGAAGTGCGCTGTCCCCTCCGGGAACACCGGGCACCCGTAGGCGTTCACCGCGGCCCTGAGGGCGGCCTCACCACCCTCGACGCGCTTCCTCATCGCCTCGTGCACCCGGGCCACCCCGGCACCGGCGACGACCAGCTCCGTCGCGGTCAGGTAGGCCGCGCGGTACGCGTCGACGGTGTCCCCGTCACGGGCCGCCTGGTCCGACATCAGGTACAGGTGCATCGCCTCGTCGGTCGTCAGGTCGACCCCCAGGGCCCAGGCGCAGGCGGTGGCCACGGCCGCCGCGTAGCACTGCATCCCCTGCTGCTGGCGACCCGGCCCGGGCGGCGCTGCCATGCCGACGAACCGGTCCTCGCGGACGACGGTCGCCGGGGCGCCGTGGCAGTCCGTCAGGACCTCCTCGCAACGGGAGCACGGGAACCAGCCCGCCCGGTATCCCGAGAAGCACCCCCGGCACATCACCTCGTCGTTGCACCCGCGGGGGCACGCGAAGAGCCGACCCGCGCCGTAGTCCTCGCCGGAGAAGTCTTCGCAGCAGACCGTGCAGCGCAACGGGGCTGCACCGGTGGCTCCGGCGGCGCCGTCGGCACCGTCCAGGAGCTTTCCGCAGTCGCACCGGACCGCACACCCGAATTCCTGCGCGCAACCCTGGCACACCGCCGCACCGGCACAGCCGTCGGGGCAGCGCAGCACGTCCGCCGCTTCGTACACGCCTTGGCAGAGCTGGCAGGTGTACATCGGGACTTCCTTTTCGCTGCTGCGCGGGCGGGCCACGCCAGCGCCCGGGCGGCGTCCCCTCCTCCATCCGTTGGGGCGCAGGGAGGAGGGGCCGCCGGGGATGCCGGCGCTACGCCCGCGCACCGGCGCCGGCCCGGCCTGACGTGCAACAGGACGGGCCCAGCGGCAGCCGACGCGTGAACGGGGGCAACGGCTGCCACCTGCCGCCCGACCACTGGATGTTCCCCGTACGCGGCGGGGCGGCTCCGCCGAGGCTATGCCGGCGCCGTACGCCCGCCCATCCGCCGATCGGCCCGGGATCGGCACGACCTGCGGTCGGTGGAGCCGGGGCCGGCCGATGGGTCTAGTCATGAATGGAGGGCCACGGGCGGGCGGTCACGGGTGGACGGTCGCTCCCACCGAGGTGCGGACGAATTCGAGCTGTTCGGTCGTCACGCCGAACAGCTCGCGCAGCTCCGACGACTCGTCCTCCAGCAGGTCGCGCTGCGCTTCGGGGGTCATGTGGGGCCAGCGGAGGACCAGTGCGCACGCCTGCTCGTACGCGGTCCTCAGCACCCCGTGGTACTCGTCGTACCCGTCGGGGCCGAAGTCCCGTGCGGCTGGAGGATCCGCTCCCGGACCCGTTCGGACAGCCGGGCCGCCCGGGCGTGGAAGCCGTACCGGAGGTCCCGTTCCAGGCAGAGGTACGCGGCCCGGTGGACCTCCCAGTAGGCCTCGGACAGCATCATGAGCTGTTCGCGTTCGGCCAGCCCACAGAAGTACGGGAAGAAGTCGGCGCCCATGGCCCGGCAGTCGTGCACCGCCTTCCGGCCGTTCCACCACCGGTCCATGGCCTCGAAGGCGAGCAGCTGCGCCTGCGTCCCCTGGGGGTAGGCCGTGAACCGTGCTTCCGCGCCCTGCGGATCGTTCCAGGCGTACACCAGGAACTCCCGTACCCACTGCTTGGTCTCGGCGTACTCGCGCGCGGCCTCGTCCGGGTCCGGCTCGGTGTGCACGGTCATCGCGGGGTCCCGTCCCGAAGGGTCGGTCAGGCAGGTCAGCACGTGGATGTCGGTCGCCCCGTGCGCCTGGGCGAAGGCGCCGAGAACGCCCGAGCAGGTGTGCACCTGCGGACACGTGCCCCGGCCCGTGCACAGTTTCGTCGCCCGCGGGAGGAGGTCGGAGCCGACGAGAACGAGGATGCCGCGGTCGCCGTCGCCGTCGAACGCCGTCGTGTCGCCGAGCTGCTCCCAGTCGGTGACCGGGCCGAACACCAGGTTGGGGACCGTGCCGTCGGTCACCGTCCACAGCGGCCGCCGGCCGCGGTCGGCGAGGACCCTGCGCACGGCGCTCGCGTGCAGCCGTTCCCCTCCGTCCGCGTAGAAGTGCACCCTGATGCCGGCCGGGACGAACACCTCCGGCACGACCGGCCTTCCTCCGCCCGTCGCACCCGCGTCGCCCGCGTCCGGCGCCGCCCGCCGCACGTCCTGTCCTCCGTGACCCACGATCCATATGTGCATACGTCCCTATGCTCGGTCCGGGCGCCCGCGATGCCATCGCCCCGCCGGGCAGACTTGCGCACGGGAAACCCGGCCCGGTGGAGCCGCCGCGGGGGCACCCGGCGCGTCGGGGGCCGGCCGTGGCCCGTCAGCCGCCGCAGCGCCGCGCCCGTAGCGCCGTGACGGCGAGGTGGGCGCCGAAGAGGATGGCCCAGACGACGCTGGGCCAGGCGGAGGCCCGCTCGAACACGCCCTGGACCCCGGGGTCCGGCCGGAGGGCCGTGACCGTGGCGAAGACGAGGGACGTCGTACCGCACACGATGCCGAACGTCCCCCAGCACGGCCGGCGTGCCTGCCGCAGCATGACGCCCAGCAGCAGGACGCCCGCGGCCCCGGAGTAGAAGCAGACCGCGGCGGCGATCAGGTGGGGGCCGCGGTGGACGTTGTAGGGGGCGAGGCCGGTGAGTACGAGGGCCACCCCGCTGACGACCAAGAGGCTGAACGCTGCGTTCCGCATCCGGTCCGGGGCGAAGAGCACGACGTTGAGCGCCGCGCCCAGGAAGAGGCACACTCCCCCGACGATCCAGGCGGTGTCGGCGGCCTCGTGCCAGGGAGAGCAGAACCAGAGGCCTTCGATGACGTCGCACCGGGTCACCCCGAGCGCCGAGATGACCTCGTCCACCAGGCTGTGGTTCGACGCACGGGGCAGGACGACCAGGTAGTTGACGACGAAGATCTGGCTCAGCGACGCCCAGAGCAGGCCTCCGGCCACGAGTCTGCTCGAAGCCGTGACGGTGAGTTCGCGCATCTGTAGGGGCCGGACGGGGCCGGAGCGAGGTCCGGCCCCGTGGTCGGTCAGTCCTCCTTCGGGCAGACGGTCCCGGTGGCGGGCAGGTACGTGGCGTCACCGGGGAAGGCGGCCGTGTAGCAGGCCTCGTCCTCGGGGTGCTCGCCCCGGACCTCGCAGGTGGCCCGGCCCTTCTCGTCCGTGGTGTCGGTGCACAGCACGGTGGAGTCGGTGGTGAACTCGACGGGCTTGCCCGCCAGGGGCCGGCCGTCGGTGGTGAGCCTGGCCTTCAGGACGAGCCCGCCGGGGTGGCGCACGGCACCCGTGGCAGCCTCCGGGTGCTTCCCGTCGTGGCCGTCCTTCCACTTCGCGCTCAGCGTCAGCCTGGTCGGTACCGGCGGTACCGGGACGTTGCCGATCGTCACGGCGAGCGGTAGTGAGAAGCCGGTGACGGTGGAGACCACGGTGTTGCTCACCGTGTTGATCACCGAGATGGTGTTCGAGAGGCCGTTGGTGATGCAGATGTGCGTTCCGTCCGGGGTGGCCGCCGCACCCGAGGGGAAGTCCCCCACGGGGACGGTGGCGACGACGGTGCCGGTGGTGGGGTCGATCACCGACACGTTGTCCGAGACGGAGTTGGCGACGTAGGCGCGGGGGCCGTTCGGGGTGGCCGCCACGGCGATGCCCCGCGGGCCGGTGCCGACCCCCACGGTGCCGGTGACGGTGTGGGTGGCGGTGCTGATCACCGAGACGCGGTTCGCGCCGAAGTCGGTGACGAGGACACGGGCGCCGTCCGGGGTGACCGCCGCGCCGAAGGGGCCGGCGAAGCCCTCGATGGTGGCGGTGACGGTCTTGGTGCGGGTGTCGATCACCGAGACGTCGTTCGAGAGGAAGTTGGTGACGTAGGCTTCGCGGCCGTTCGGGGTGAACACCACGCCGGAGGGCCGGTCACCGACCGGGACGGTGGCGACGACCTCGTTCTTGCGGGTGTCGATCACCGACACGGTGCCGTCGGCGACCGCGTTGGTGACGTAGACGCGGCGGCCGTCGGGGCTGACCGCCACGGCCTCGGGGTTCGCACCGACCGGGACGGTGGCGACGACCTCGTTGCCGGCGGTGTCGGCCACCGAGACCGTGCCGTCGCCGGAGTTGGCGACGTAGACGCGCCGGCCGCTCGGGGTGAGCGCGACCCCGACGGGGCCGCGGCCGACCGGGACGGTGGCGATGACCGTGTTGGTGGCGGTGTCGCCCACCGAGAGCGTGTTCGCGTTGAAATTGGTGACGAAGGCGAGCGTCCTGGTCTGCGCGGCGGACCGGGCGCCCACGGCGCCGGGGATCCCGGCTGCGGCGGGGGCGGCCGCGGTGAGCGGGACGGCCGCCGCAGCCAGGACGGCCAGCCCGCTGAGCAGGGCCCGGGCCCGTACGCCCGCCCGCGCCCGTACGCCCGCCCGCGCCCGCCGCGGTCCGTCACCCGCGCAGGCACGCTCACGCTCCCTGCTTTGCGGATTTTCCTGCGCCGGCCGCGCCGGAACTGCACTTCCCGACATCGCATCCTCCTGCAGCGCACGACGCCACCGCGGCGTTCCCGTGCTCCGGCGGCCGACGTTAGGCCTGGTGAACGGCCCGGCACCGGCAACGCTCGTGGATGTGGCCCGTACGGCAGAACGGCACACCCCCGTACGGGCGGACGTTCGAAAGTGCAGCCCGGGCTGCCCCATCCATTGCCCCGGGGGCCGACGGCGCCGCGACGCGGGAAATTAGTGTGTCGTCCACCTCGCTGGACAAGGGAGACGATGCGTGCTGACCATAGGTGAACTCGACCTTCCTGCCCCTTTGACGGAGCCGGGCTGGGACGCGTCCTTCCGTTTCGACGTGGAGCCTCCCGAGAAATGGGAGGAACTGACGGCCTCCCCCTACGCCGGCCTTTCCCTCGGCCTTGCCTTCTCCCTCTACTGCTGGCACTACCGGAGCCGGTGCGAACCGCCCTGGGAGCCCTCGGGGCACGAAGAGCACTTCCATGTGCTGCCCTTGGACCTTCCCGACGGTGGCGCTCCCTCCGTGCGGTCCGTGATGGGTGCGACAGCCGAGCAGCTCGCCGAGGTCTACGGGTACTTCCGGGTAGCGGCCATGAGGCACGCGTACGTCGCGGAGACCCGGCGGCTGGACGAGGCGGTGCGTGCGCTCGCCCCCGAGCCGGCGGCCGAGCAGGAGGAGGTGGACCCTCCACACGTACCGGTGGACTCCCCGAGGCCCAAGGTGGCCGATCCGGCGGCCGAGCAGGAGGAGGCGGACCCTCCACACGTACCGGTGGACTCCCCTAGGCCCGAGGTGGATCTGCTGGACGAATGGACCGTCATCGGCGTCGAGACCCCCGAGGAGGCCGAGCAAAGACGGTTGTTGGAGGAGGGATGGACATTCCTCGTGGACTCGCCGTCCCGGAACGCGCGGTACACGGTGGACATGGCGGGCGACCCGAGCTACCAGGAATTGAACAGGAGTCGCCACATCGCCAGCTGGGGCCGGAATCTGCCCCGGACCAGCCCTGTGAGCCAAGCGGAGTTCTGCAGGGCCGTTCTCGTCAACGCTGCCGACATCACGTTCCTCGGCAAAGTCCTTCGCGCGCACACAGTCTATCGGCACGCCCGCTACGTGCTGAAGAAGGGGCTGCAGCGGGAGGTCGTCGCCGGTACCGGGAAGAGCCCGGTGTGGGCGAAATACTGCGCCGCCAAGCGTGTCGACAAGAATGCCCAGACCGCCCTTCACCGCATTTTCACCAATCCTCAGCTGGAGAAAGTCGTCTCAAAACTCGTGGCCGTGAAGGTCGACGCCAAGGAGCGCGAACTGCTGGCGAAGGAGCTGGCAGGTTGAGCGCGTAGGGGGAGGTCCATGCGGGGCGGTGACCCGACGATCGGACGATTGCCGGAGCCGCCCGGGATCCCGGAGGATCGGCGGGCAAGTCGATCGTGCAGCCGGGAGGGGACCCCGCCGTGGGACAGGACGACCTCGTGGAGCCGGGCTCCGCACAGTGGCCGGGCGGGACGGCGGTTCCCGTCGTCCGGGCGACCGCGGAGGAGGTCGGCGACACCCCGGTGCAGCACGCCATGGCCCTGGCCCGGCGCCACGGTCCGCTGTTCGTCCGTCGGTTACCGCAGGTGAGCACCACGTTCGCCGCTTCCCTGGACCTGGTCACCGAGCTGTCCGACGAGGAGCGGTTCGCCAAGGCGGTCGGGCCGGGGCTGCGCAGCGTACGGGACATCGCCGGGGACGGGCTGTTCACCGCCTACAACGACGAGCCGAACTGGGCGAAGGCGCACGACGTCCTGCTCCCCGCCTTCGCCCTGTCGTCGCTGCGCCGCTACCACCCGACCATGGTCACGGTCGCCCGCCGGCTCCTGGCCTCCTGGGACGCGGCCGCGCGCGAGGGCCGCCCCGTCGACGTCGCCGACAGCATGACCCGCATGACGCTGGACACCATCGGCCTGGCCGGCTTCGGCTACGACTTCGGCTCGTTCCGGCAGGCCGAGCCGCACCCGTTCGTGGCCGCCATGGTCCGCAGCCTGGCCCACTGCCAGGCACGGTTCACCCATGACCCCGGCGCCGGCACCGACGCCGCCACGGCCGCCGCACGGGCGAGGGACACCGCGTTCGAGGAGGACGTCCGGTTCATGCGGGGCCTGGTGGACGAGGTCGTCGCCGCCCGCCGGGCGGCCGGGGACACCTCCACCGACGACCTGCTGGGCCTGATGCTCCAGGCCCCCCATCCCCGGACCGGGGAGCTCCTCGACCCGGAGAACGTGCGCAACCAGGTCATCACCTTCCTCGTCGCCGGCCACGAGACGACCTCCGGCGCCCTGTCGTTCGCCCTGTACTACCTGCTCCGGCACCCGGAGGTGCTCCACCGCGCCCAGGCGGAGGTGGACGGGCTGTGGGGCGACGACCCGGACCCGGAGCCGTCCCCGGAGGACGTCGGGCGGCTGGTGTACGTACGGCAGGTCCTCAACGAGGCGCTGCGGCTGTGGCCCACGGCCGCCGTCTTCGACCGGGAGGCACGGTACGACACCGACCTGGCCGGGCGGCCGATGAAGGCGGGCGAGCGGGCCTTCGTGCTCACCCCGATGCTCCACCGCGATCCGGTCTGGGGCGACAACGTGGAGGCCTTCGACCCCGACCGGTTCGCCCCGGAGGCCGTGGCCGCCCGGTCCGTCCACGCGTTCAAGCCGTTCGGTACGGGGGAACGCGCCTGCATCGGGCGGCAGTTCGCCCTGCACGAGGCCGTCATGCTGCTCGGGCTGCTCGTCCACCGCTACCGGTTCCTGGACCACGCCGGCTACCGGCTGCGCGTCCGCGAGACCCTCACCCTCAAACCGGACGGCTTCACCCTCGTCCCGGCCCGGCGCACCATCCGCCGCGGCCCGACGGCACCGGCACGGCCGTCGTCGGCCGAGGCCACGGCCACGACCGCCACCGCGGCCGCGGCTTCGGCTTCGGCTTCGGCGGAGGCCGGTGCGGTGGCTGCGACCCGGGCGCGGCCGGGCACCCCGTTGACCGTGCTGTACGGGTCGAACCTGGGCACCTGCCGTGAGCTGGCCCACCGGATCGCGGACCTGGGCGGCGCACTCGGCTTCGTCCCCGCCTGCGGACCGCTCGACACCTGCCCGCCGGACGAGCTGCCGGCCCGGGGGGCCGTGGTCGTCGTCGCGGCCTCGTACAACGGGCGGCCCACCGACGACGCCGCGGGCTTCGTGGCCGAGCTGGACGCGATCACCGCTCCGGCCCTGGCGGGCGTCCGGTACGCCGTGCTGGGGGTGGGCGACCGCAACTGGGCCGCCACCTACCAGCGGGTCCCCACGCTGATCGACGACCGGCTGTCGGGCGCGGGGGCCGAACGTCTCCTGCCGCGGGCCGAGGCGGACGCCGGCGGCGACCTCGCGGGAGCCGTCCACCGGTTCACCGAGGACCTGCGCCGGGCCGTGCTCGACGCGTTCGGCGACCCCGGGTCGGCGGGTCACGCGCAAGCCGGACAGGCGGGACAGGCCGGCCCGGCCGGACAGGCCGCGTCGGCCGACCGGTACGAGGTGACGGAGGTCTTCGGGGGCCCGCTCGACGCGCTCGCGGAGCGGCACCGGGCGACCCCCATGACCGTGACCGCCTCCCGCTCCCTCCTGGACCGGCCGCACCCGGACGGCCGGGTGAAGCAGTTCCTGCGGCTGGAGCTCCCGCCCGGGACGACCTACCGGACCGGCGACCACGTGGCGGTGCTGCCCGAGCAGTCCCCCCGGCTGGTCGAGCGCGCGGCCCGGCTGCTGGGCGTCGAACCGCAGACGCGCATCCTGATCCGGGCCCCCCGGCCCGGGCTCGCCACGCTGCCCGTCGACCGTCCCCTGACGGTGGGCCAGCTCCTCACCCACCACCTCGACCTCCAGACGCCGGCCACCGCCCGCGAGATCGCCGCGCTGGCGGAGCTCAATCCCTGCCCGTCCGGGCGTGCGGCCCTGGAATGCCTGCTGCCCGGGCGGCAGAGCGTGCTCGATCTGATCGAGGCCCACCCCGCGGTACGGGCGCTCCTCGACTGGCCCGTCGTCCTGTCCCTGCTGCACCCGGTACGACCGCGGCACTACTCGGTGTCGTCCTCGGCCGCGCTGTCGCCCGGCCACGTCGACCTGATGGTCTCGCTGCTGGAGTCGAAGGGCTTCCGTGGCACGGCCTCGGAGTACCTGCACCGCAGGTCCGCGGGGGACCGCGTGCTCGCCCGGATCGTTCCCGCCCGCGAGGCACTGCGCGTGCGGACGGACATTCCCGTGATTATGGTGGCGGCCGGCACCGGGCTGGCCCCGTTCCGGGGCGCCGTCGCGGATCGCTGGCACCTGCAGGACCAGCAGGGCGCGCTGCCACCGGCGCTCTGCTACTTCGGCTGCGACGCGCCCGACGTGGACTACCTCCACCAGGCGGAGCTGCGCGCCGCCGAACAGGCCGGGGCGGTCTCGATGCGGCCCACTTTCGCCCTGGCTCCCGTCGACGGACAGCGCTTCGTCCAGCACCGCATGGCCGCGGAGGCGGACGAGATCTGGCAGCTCCTGCGCGACGGCGCGGCGGTGTACGTGTGCGGCGACGCGAACCGCCTGGCGGCGGGCGTACGGGAGACCCTGCGCGAGATCCACCGCCTGCGGACGGGCGGTTCCGGCACCGGGTCCGCGGACTGGCTGGAGGACCTGACCGCCAAGGGCCGCTACGTCGAGGACGTCTTCGCCTCCTCGTGAGCCGAGTGGGCCCCAGTGGGCCGAGCGGACGCGCGGACCGCGCGGACCGCGCGGACCGGTCATGGCACACAGCTATGCGATATAGCTATGTGCCATAATCATCGGTATGGATGTCGAGGATGCGGGCGCGTTCCGCCGGAGCATGATGGCGTTGCACCGGCGGTTGCGCGAGGAGCACGTGGGTGAGGTCCCGTTGAACGAGATCCTCGTCCTGGGGGCCGTCGACCGGCACGGGGCGTCGGCCGGCCCGAGCGCGGTCGCGGACGACCTGCGGATGGCCCGCTCCAACCTGGCCGCGCTGTTGCGGCGCCTGGAGACCAGGGCACTGGTCGAGGTGGTGCCGGATGCCGCCGACGGTCGCCGCAGCGTGATCGTGCTGACTGCGGCCGGCCGGGAGCTCCTGGAACGCGACCGGGCGGAACGGGAGTCGTGGCTGGTCAGAGCCGTGACCACGGCGCTGTCCCCGGCCGAGGCCGAGCAGCTCCTGGCCGCGGGCGCCCTCATGCAACGCCTCGCCGACCTCCGCGAACGGCCCTGACCCGGCACGGGAACACGACTACGGAAAGAGGGCAGCCATGCGCACTGCGCTGATCGGGCTGGACTACATCGTCGACATCATGCACCCGGACGGCAAGATCGCCCGGTGCGCGCCGCAGGCGGCCGAGCGGGAGGTGGTCGCCCGGTTCAACGCCGCGAAGGAGTTCGCCCGGGCGGCCGGCTGGCCGACGGTGCTGGTGAAGGTCGGCTTCGAGGCCGGATACCGGGACCAGCCCAAGCACTCGCCCCTGTTCGGCCGCGCGCACGAGTTCGGCGCTCTCGACCTGACCGGCCCGGGCACCGCCTTCCACCCCGATCTGCACGTCGACGCCGACGACATCGTGATCGCCAAGCCGCGGGTGAGCGCCTTCTACGGCACGCGGCTCGACCAGACGCTGTCCGCCTCCGGCATCGAGCGGGTCGTGGTGTGCGGGGTGAGCACCGTATGGGCCGTGCAGGCCACCGCCCGGGACGCGCACGACCGCGACTACCGGGTCGTCGTCGCCGAGGACGCCTGCGCCGCCCTCACCGCCGAGGAGCACGACGCGTCTGTGCGGATGCTGTCGCAGATCGCAGAGATCACCACCACCGACGCCCTCTCCGACCTGGCCTGAGCGTGCGGGCTCCGGCTGCGGCGCCACGGCGGGCTACGGGAGTTCCACCCCCGCCGACGCGAGCACGGAACACAGCTCGTCCCTGCGGTCCTCGTCCGCGGCGGCGAGCAGGTCCTCAAGGGATGCGGGGCTCAAGGCGAGCCAGCCCGTCGTGTCGGCGTCGCGCCGGAGGGCGAGGAAGAGCTCGCCCATGGAGGTCAGCTGGACCGCGTAGTCCTCCCACAGGGCCGCACAGGACGCGTCCCCCGCCGCCGTGAACCGGTCGAACAGTTCCTGGCTGTCCGGGTCGAGCTCCCGGACGTACCGGGCGATCGCGTAGTCCGAGGGCCGGAGGCCGGCGAGGTGCTCGACGTGGCGGACGATCCGGAAGACCTTGATCCCCTCGTGGGCGAGGAGGGTGTCCTGGCGCTCCTGCCAGATCTCGCACAGCGACTCCCAGACCTCCACCCGCCCCTGGTGGTCCAGTGCCAGAAACTGCGCGACGTTCTCGTACAACTCCCTGTCGGAGGCGAATGCCTCGCCGTTGCGGTAGGAGTCGTAGTCCCCCCGTTCGGGGGTCGTCGCGGTGCCCAGGTGCACGAGCTGCTTGCCGCCGCCCGCCCATTCCACCCAGCACCACACCTGGTCGCGGCACTCGGGCCAGACGGGGCTCGCGGTGCACGGGCCGAGGACGGCGTAGAACTTGTTGCGGAACAGCACCACCCGCTCGCCCCGGGCGTAGCGCCACTCGGCCGTTCCGACCGAGCACCGCCAGAGCTCCAGCTCGTTCCCGCTCCGCTTGAGCTCGTGCGCCGCGACGGTCCCCACAGCACCGTGCCGGAGCGCGAGCAGGTCCTCGCGGGATTCCAGGCTGAGGGATTCCCACGCGGGGACGTCGAGACCTTCGCCGAGGCCACCGACGATCTGGTCGGCGTCCTCCCGCTGACGCCGCGCCTCCTGGCACAGGTCCCGCAATTCGGGAAGCCCCCGCCCATATTCGACCAGGGCCGCCCTGGACTGCTGGTCGAGCATCTCCATGCCGCGGGCCACGGCGAATTCCGATCGGCTGCGGGAGTCCGCATAGTCCCTGACGTGCCGTCCGTCGAGCCACGCCTTGATGGGCCTGGCCGTCAGGAGTCGGTCGCGCATGCGGGGCGAGGATGCGGAGAGTTCGCGCCAGCGGGCGATCCGCTGTTCGGGGCGGAGCTGCACGAACCGCACCGCCTCCTCCTTGAAATCCGCCGGCAGTACCGCTCGGGACTCCAGCTCTCCCCCTCGACAGCACAGCAGGTGCACGTGGTCGTGGCCCTCGGTGTACGTTCCGAGGATCCCCTCGCAGTCATGGCGGCCCGTGGCCGGACTGCAGCCACCGGTGCACAGACGCATGGGCCCGTCGACGAGCAGCAGGGCGCGGTCGGACCCGGCGGCCGAGATCATCAGCACCTTGTCGAGCTCCGCCAGCGGGCCCAACCTGTAGTTCTGCACGGGCTCCGACGGCTTCCGCGTCAGCTTCGGCTGCCTGCCGTCCCCGGACAGGATCTGCAACGCGTCGTGCGCGTAGAGGCGGTAATTGTCTTCCGTGTACAGGTGGACGGTCTTGCCCTCAGGGACGAATGTCTCCTGATCCATGTGGGCACCGTGGCCGGAGACGTAGACGTCGGACAAGACTGAACTCCTGCGGTACGTGAAGTCGAGGGCGGTGCCCTGACGGCGGGGCACGCCCCGGCGGGGCGGCTCCGCGAGGCTATGCCGGCGCCGCCGCCGGTCCGTCGGCCGATCGGCCCTCAACGGGCAGGACCTGCGGACGGCGGAGGGGGAACGCCGAAGGGCGTAGTGCGGGCGACGGGGCGGGCGGGCAGCCG
>NZ_RPRY01000145.1 GCF_003949795.1 Streptomyces sp. WAC06614 | reverse complement strand
GGCCAGCTCGGCGCGAAGCCGCCGGTGTCCTCGTCCGTCCGGGGCGCGTTCACGGGCATGCTGCCGAACGCCGGGCCGCCGGTGGGGTCGTTCGGGAAGCCGCCACCGGGCGCGCCGGGGCCGCCAAGGCCAAGAAGAAGGGCCGCTCCAAGCTGGTGCTGCTCGGCGGCGGCCTGGTCCTGCTGCTCGGGGTCGCGTACGGCGCCGGGCTGCTGCTGAACCACGAGGACGTGCCCAAGGGCACCACCGTCATGGGCGTCGACATCAGCGGCACCCGCGACGAGGCGACCGCCAAGCTGCAGAACACCCTCGGCACCCGCGCCGCGACCCCGCTGGCGCTCAAGGCCGGCGACAAGCAGGTCGAGCTCAAGCCCGAGAAGGCCGGCCTGACCCTGGACACCCAGGCCACCGTGCGCGGCGCGACCGGCAGCGACTACAACCCGGTGACCGTGATCGGCTCCCTGCTGGGCCAGGAGCGCACTGCCGAGGCCGTCCTGCCGGTCGACGAGGAGAAGCTCCAGGTCGCCCTCCAGGAGCTGGCCGGCACCGCCGGCACGGCCGTCGAGGGCACCATCAAGTTCGAGCCGAACAAGGCCGTCCCGGTCCCCGGCAAGGCGGGCACCAGCCTGGACGTCAAGGCGTCCATGAGCCTGGTCGAGGACGCCTTCAAGACCCTGGTCCGGACCGGCAAGGCCCCGTCCGTCGAACTGCCCGTCGCCAACCGGGAGCCCACGATCACCCAGGCCGAGATCGACCGTGCCATGCGGGAGTTCGCCACCCCGGCGATGTCCGCGAACGTGGTGGTCAAGGCGGGCAACAAGTCGGTCCCGTTCGGCCCCGCCAAGTCCCTGCCCAAGATCCTGAGCATGAAGGCCGTCGACGGCAAGCTCGTCGAGAAGTACGACCTGGACGCGCTCAAGGAGCTCTACGGCAACGGCTTCGACGGGGTCCTGATCCAGCGCGGCAACGGCGAGAAGACGCCCGTCACCCCGCAGGACGTGGCCGGCGCCCTCGGCAAGGCGCTGGTGGGCAGGACCACGGCGGAGCGCACGGTCACGATCGACACGAACCCGAGCTGACCCGGCTCTCGCCGCCGCACTCCAGCCCCCGCCCGGGACCCCGGGCGGGGGCTGCGTCATGCACCGGACATGACATCTGTCATCCGGCATGCACGACCGCCGACACTGCCGCCGGCACCCCCTCGGCGGCGAATCTTGAGCCATGACGACGACCACGCCCACGACACGCACCGGGGCCGCCACCGACGGGGTGGCCGGCACGGTGGTGAGCTTCGAGAACGTGACCAAGCGGTACGGCGCCGTACGGGCCGTGGACGGGCTCAGCCTCCAGCTGCACCCCGGCGAGACCGTGGCCCTGCTCGGCCCGAACGGAGCCGGCAAGTCCACCACCCTCGACCTGCTCCTGGGCCTGCGCCCCGCCGACTCCGGCACCGTCCGGCTGTTCGGCACCACCCCGCGCGAGGCCGTGGCGGCCGGGCGGGTCGGCGCGATGCTGCAGAGCGGCGGCCTGATGGAGGAGGTGACCGTCCGCGAGCTGGTCGCGCTCGGCTGCACCCTGCACCCGCGGCCGTACCCGGTGGACGAGGTGCTCTCCCGGGCCGACCTCACCTCGATCGCCGACCGCAAGGTCAACAAGCTCTCCGGCGGCCAGGAGCAGCGGGTCCGCTTCGCCCTCGCCACCGCCGGCCACAGCGACCTGATCGTGCTGGACGAGCCGACCACCGGCATGGACGTCACCGCCCGGCAGGCCTTCTGGTCGACCATGCGGCAGCAGGCCGAGATGGGCCGCACGGTGCTGTTCGCCACGCACTACCTGGAGGAGGCGGACGCCATCGCCGACCGCGTGCTGGTGGTGGCCAAGGGCCGGCTGCTCGCGGACGGCACCGCCGCCGAGATCAAGGCCAAGGCCGGCGCCCGCAAGGTCTCGTTCGACCTCGAAGGGCCCGGCGACGCCGCCCTGGAGGCGAGCCTGCGCGCCCTGCCCGGGACGACCCGCTTCGAGCGGCACGGCAGCACCGTACGGATCCAGTCGCGCGACGCCGACGCCACCGTCCACGCGCTGTACGCCCTCGGGCTCTACCCCCGCAACCTGGAGGTCGCGGGCCTCGGCCTGGAAGAGGCCTTCATCGCTCTCACGGAAGAGGCCGCCTGAGCCATGCTGAACAACCGGACCTTCGCCCTGACCCGACTCGAAGTCTCCCGGACCATGCGGAACAAGAAGTTCTTGTTCTTCTCGGTCCTCTACCCCTCCGCCCTCTTCCTGATGCTCGGCGGCACTCTGGACGGCACCACCAAGGTCATGGGCACCGAGCTGACCATGCCGGCCTTCTACATGGTGGCCATGGCCTCCTTCGGCGCCCTGACCGCCGTCCTGATGGGCAACAGCGAACGCATCGCCAAGGAGCGCGAGTCCGGCTGGGTGCGCCAGCTGCGGCTGACCGCCCTGCCCGGCCGCGGCTACGTCCTGGCCAAGACGGCGAGCGCGGCCGTCATCTCGCTCCCGTCGATCGTGGTGGTCTTCGCGGTCGCCGCGGCGGCCAAGGGCGTCCGCTTCGAGGCCTGGCAGTGGGCCGCCCTGACCGGTTCCATCTGGGCCGGCAGCCTGGTCTTCGCCGCCCTCGGCGTGGCGCTCGGCTACCTGGCCAGCGGGGACACGGCCCGCCCGGTCACGATGATCGTCTACTTCGGCATGTCCATCCTGGGCGGCCTGTGGATGCCGACCGCGGTGTACCCGCAGTGGCTCCAGAACATCGCCGAGTGGCTGCCCACCCACGCCTACGCGGGCCTCGGCCAGTCCATCGAGCTGGGCAACGCACCGCGGCTGACCGACGTGGCCCTGCTGGCCGGATACTTCGTAGTGTTCGCCGGTGCCGCCGCGTGGCTGTACCGCAAGGATTCGTCGAAGGCGTGACACGATGGCACTGACGCAGGACGACACGGGACGGGCCGGTCCCGGGCGGACCGGCCCCGACCGGACCGGTGCGGAGCAGGCCGGCCCGGAGCGGATCGGCCCGGTGCGGATCGGGCAGCAGCCCGAGACCCGGCGCGGCAAGATCGTCAAGGGCATGTGGACGGGCGTCTGGCTCTTCTACCTCTCCGCGCCGGTCACCGACCTGGTCAGCGGCGGCCACTCCACGGGCGTGCGGGTGCTGGGCGCGCTCGGCCTGGCGGCCTTCGTCGCCTGGTACCTCGTCCTGATCTTCCGCTCCCAGCGGCCCAACAACTGGAACAGGGTCTTCCTGAGCCTGGTCGTCCTGGCGGCGCAGTCCGCGGTCCTGTCCCTGTCGCTGGGCCGGGAATGGCTGGTCCTGTACGTGTACGTGTCGATCGCCTCCGGCGCGGCCCTCCCCCTGGAGTGGTCCCGCTGGACCGTGCCGGGGACGACGGCCCTCCTGGTCGCCACCGGCCTCGCGGTCCCCGGCGGCGACGCCTACCTGGTGGGGCTGGTGGTCCCGGCCCTGCTGGGCGGCTTCGCGATGGTCGGCGTACGGCAGATGGTGCGCACCACGATGGAGCTGCGCCAGGCCAGGGCCACCGTGGCGGCGCTCGCCGCGAACGAGGAACGCCTGCGCATGGCCCGGGACCTCCACGACCTGCTGGGCCATTCCCTCTCCCTGATCACGCTCAAGAGCGAGCTGGCCGGCCGGATGCTGCCGGACCACCCCGACCGGGCCGCCCAGCAGGTGGCCGACATCGAGCGGGTCAGCCGGCAGGCGCTGGTCGATGTACGGGAGGCCGTCACCGGCTACCGCCGGCCCACGCTGCCCGGCGAACTGGCGGGCGCCCGTACGGCGCTGACCGCGGCCGGAGTGGTAGCCGTCCTGCCGGACACGGCGGAACCGGAGGCGTACGGCCTGGACGAGGAGCGCGAGGCGGCGCTGGCGTGGTCCCTGCGGGAGGCCGTCACCAACGTGGTGCGCCACAGCGGCGCGGCCCGCTGCACGGTGGCGCTGGAGCTGCGCGAGACCCTGGGCGGCCCGGTGGCCGAACTGACGGTCACCGACGACGGGGAGTCCGCCCCGTCCGCCGCCCCCGGCAACGGCCTGACCGGCCTGCGCGAGCGCCTGGAAGCCCTGGACGGCAGCCTGACCGCCGGCCCGGCCACGGGCCGCAAGGGCTTCCGGCTGACCGCGCGGATCCCGGCCCGCCTCCCCCTAGGATCGGGATCATGATCCGAGTGCTGCTGGCGGAAGACCAGTCCATGGTCCGGGAGGCCCTGGCGGCGCTGCTGGGCCTGGAGCCGGACATCGAGGTGGTGGCCCAGGTCGCCCGCGGCGACGAGGTGCTCGCGGCGGCCCGGTCCCACGAGGTGGACGTGGCCCTGCTGGACATCGAGATGCCCGGCATGACGGGCATCGAGGCGGCCGCGGCCCTGCGCACGGCCCTGCCCGGCCTGAAGATCGTGATCCTGACGACCTTCGGCCGCCCCGGCTACCTGCGCCGCGCGATGGAGGCGGGCGCCTCGGCCTTCCTGGTCAAGGACGCCCCCGCGGCCCAACTGGCCGAGGCCGTCCGCAAGGTCCTCGCGGGCGACCGCGTCATCGACCCCACCCTGGCCGCGGCAGCCCTGGCAGAAGGCGCGAACCCCCTGACGGACCGCGAACGCGAGGTCCTCCGCGCAGCGGCGGACGGCGCGACCAACGCCGAACTGGCCGCCCGCCTCCACCTCTCCCAGGGAACGGTCCGCAACTACCTCTCGACCGCCATCCAAAAACTGGCCGCCCGCAACCGCACCGAAGCCGTCCGCGTGGCCCGCGACAAGGGCTGGCTGTAGCGGGCCCGGCGGCCCCCGTCAGTTCAGCATGGCCCTCGCCGAGGTGGCCTCGCCGTGGATGCGGGTGGCGGTGGCGGGGTCGACCGGGGCGATCACGTCGGCGTAGGCGTCCAGTTCTGCCGCGCCCTCGCGGAACTCGCCCCGGTCGACCAGGACGCGGGCCCGGTCGTAGCGGAGCGAGGCCGGGTGGGAGGGCAGGAGCAGGGAGAGGTCCAGGGCCCACAGGGCCACCGCCGACTGTTCCGGGCGGGCGCCCGCCCAGGCCCTGATGTTGTTCAGGATCCGGAGCACGATGTCCAGCGTCCCGGCCGGCTCCAGCGGCGCGGCCGCCACCTCCGCCGGGCCCACCCCGAGCGCCGCGCCGCCGGCGAACGGGTCCACCGTGACCCGCTCCTGCGGATCGCCGAAGCCGATCACGAAGTGCCCGGGCAGCGCCAGGCCGTACACCGGGCCGCCCGCCCGCCGGGCGACCTCCATCCACACCACCGACAACAGGATCGGCAGGCCCCGGCGCCGCTCGAGCACCGCTGGCAGGAGGGAGGACGACAGGCGCTCGTAGTCGGCCGGGGTGCCGTGGAAGCCCAGCCGGGCGCCGAGCAGGTCCGTCAGGGCCGCCGCCCAGGCCCTGCCCCCGCGCAGTCCGTACGGCAGCAGCCCCGCCAGCCGGTCCAGCTCCATCTGGGCCTGGTCCAGCGCCCGTTCGTCGAAGGAGGGGTCCGCCTCGGCCGCCAGGTACAGGCACAGCAGGGCCAGGTCCGGCCGCTCGGAGCGGGCCTCCTCGGCGAACTGCTCGCGGAAGCTCACGAGCCCGCCGCCCGGAAGTGGTGGTACGCGTGGTGGACCGTGAAGCCCATCCGGTCGTACAGGGCGAGCGCCGCCGCGTTGTCGGACTCCACCTGGAGCCACGCCGCCGAGGCCCGCTCCGTGAGCGCCTGCCGGGCCAGCGCCGCCATCACGGCGGTGGCCAGGCCCTGCCGCCGGTGCTCCGGGGCCACCTCCACCGCCGAGAAACCGGCCCACCGGCCGTCGACCACCAGCCGGCCGATCGCCCGCCCCGGCACCGACGCGAACCACACCGACGGGCCGGAGGACAGCACCCGTACCGCCGTCGCCGCGTCGCGGACCTTGCCGTACCGGGCCAGCCATTCCCCGTCGCACTCCCGGGACAGCCGCACCGCCGACACGTCGGCCGCCACGTCCGCCAGCGGCGCCAGCGCGGCGATCCGTACGTCCGCCGAGACCTCCCGCACCCAGCCCAGCTCCGCCAGCCGCGCGCACAGCACCTCCTGGGTGCCGGCGCCGCCGGTGGCGGCCTGCACGTAGGGGGTGAGGCCGCGTTCCTCGTACCAGGCCTTCACTCGCGCGAGTGCTTCCGCCACGGGTATCCCCGGGTCGCCGAGCGGCAGCGCGGAGTTGGCCCGCCGGGTGAAGCCGCCCGCCGCGCGCAGCGTCCAGCCGCCCAGCGGCTCGCTCTCCACCGGCTGCCAGGACCGTGCCAGCACCGGCGCGAGCTCCTCGAAGCTCGCCGCGGGGCCGCGGCGGCGGGCCGGCGCCGGGGGCACGACCTTGCCCGCGACCAGCGCGGATTCCGCGATGTGGACGATTTCGCCGTCCTTCTTTGTGATCAGCAGCACACCGCCGGTCCACGATACGAGAACCCCGACGGTGTCCGTGAAGGACGAGGCCCCGTCCGCGGCCCGCTCCACCCGTCGTACGGAGACTCGTTTCCCCACGTCAGCGGGGGTGATGCGGATTTCCATGAGCGCACCGGCAGTGATTTCCACAGCTTGGTCAGCCCCTCCTGTTCGGATCGTGCCCAGGAACGGAGATACTAGGTGCGGGCATCGACGACGCCGCGCTCCCGCGCGATATGGAAAGCCCTACCGAGGAGGAACGAGAGCGTGACCTACGTCATCGCGGAGCCTTGTGTCGACGTCAAGGACAAGGCGTGCATCGAAGAGTGCCCCGTCGACTGCATCTACGAGGGCAACCGGTCCTTGTACATCCACCCGGACGAATGCGTCGACTGTGGCGCCTGTGAGCCGGTCTGCCCGGTCGAGGCGATCTTCTACGAGGACGACACTCCGGAGGAGTGGAAGGACTACTACAAGGCGAACGTCGAGTTCTTCGACGAGCTCGGCTCCCCGGGCGGTGCGTCCAAGCTCGGCCTGATCGAGCGCGACCACCCCTTCATCGCCGCGCTGCCGCCCATGGGCGAAGGCGACTGAGCGTCGTCCCGAGCGCCTCACGTGCCGTGAGCCCGTCCGGCAGCGCCCTCGGTCCCGTACGGCCCTCCGGCCGCACGGGACCGAGGCGTTTTGCGCGTCCGGCCCCTCCAGCCCATCCAGCCCATCCCCACTAGAGAGAGCAGAGAGCACCGTGGCCGCAGTATCCGCTCGTCTTCCCGCCTTCCCCTGGGACAAGCTGGAGCCGTACAAGGCAACCGCGTCCGCCCACCCGGACGGCATCGTCGACCTGTCGGTCGGCACCCCGGTGGACCCGGTGCCGGAGCTGATCCAGCGCGCCCTGGTCGACGCCGCCGACTCGCCGGGCTACCCCACGGTCTGGGGCACGCCGGCGCTGCGCGACGCGATCAGCGGCTGGGTCCGGCGCCGGCTCGGCGGCAGCAACGTGGGCCACCGCAACGTGCTGCCCGTCGTCGGCTCCAAGGAACTGGTGGCCTGGCTGCCGATCCAGCTGGGCCTCGGCCCCGGCGACAAGGTCGCCTACCCGCGGCTGGCCTACCCGACGTACGAGGTCGGCGCGCTGCTGGCCGGTGCCGAGGCCGTCGTCTACGACGACCCGACCGAGCTGGACCCGGCCGGCCTGAAGCTGCTGTGGCTGAACTCGCCGTCCAACCCGACCGGCAAGGTCATCCCCAAGGACGAGCTGGTCCGGATCGTGGCCTGGGCCCGCGAGCACGGCATCCTCGTCTTCAGCGACGAGTGCTACCTGGAGCTCGGCTGGGAGGCCGACCCGGTCTCGATCCTCCACGACGACGTCTCGGGCGGCTCCTACGAGGGCCTGGTCGCGGTCCACTCGCTCTCCAAGCGGTCCAACCTGGCCGGTTACCGGGCCGCGTTCGTCGCCGGTGACGCGGAGGTGCTCGCCGAGCTCCTGGAGATCCGCAAGCACGGCGGCATGATGACCCCCGCCCCGGTCCAGGCCGCCGCCGTCGTGGCCCTGGGCGACGACGCCCACGTGCAGGAGCAGCGGGAGCGCTACGCCGCCCGCCGGGACGCGCTGCGCACCGCGCTGGAGGCGCACGGCTTCCGGATCGAGCACAGCGAGGCCAGCCTCTACCTGTGGGCCACCCGGGACGAGCCGTGCTGGGAGACCGTGGCCTACCTGGCGCAGCTCGGCATCCTGGTCTGCCCCGGCGACTTCTACGGCGAGGCGGGGGAACGATTCGTCCGGGTCGCCTTCACCGCCACCGACGAGCGCGTCGAGGCCGCCGTCAAGCGCCTCGGCTGACCTGACACGACCGAAGGCCGAAGGGCCCGGAGCGGTCGCTCCGGGCCCTTCGACGTTCCGCGGTACGCGTACCGCGTACCGCGTGCCGCGTCCGTGCTGCTGCTCAGCCGCCGAGCGGCAGACCGCCCAGCGAAGGCAGCGTGGAGGCGGGGGTCTGCACCGGCAGGCCCTTGGCCGTCTCCTGCACCTTGCTGACGGTGTCGACGACATCGGGGGTGTCAGCGCCGTTCAGCGCACCGGTGGCGCTGCCCAGCGCGTCGGCGTCCATGGCACTGACCGGGCCCAGCGACTGGGTCACGGGCTCCAGGCCCGCGGCGCTCGCCGAGGCGGCCGCACCGACCACGGGTGCCGCACCGGCTGCCATCAGCAGGGCGGCCTGGGCGATCCGGCGGGTCAGGGGGAGGGACATCACGTGCTCCTAGCGGTAGCCGACCGAGTACGCCCTGTTCAACCGGTCGAGGCCCCCCCGGGGTTGCGGATGAACCGGGTAAAGGATCGGCAATGAGTCCGTTAATCGGCTTTCGGTGACCCCGCACCGGACACCCGGCCGGACCTCGAACGCACCTGGGGACCCTGCCGGGCCCAGGGCCTGTCCGACCCTGATCCGCCGGACGGCCCTAGCGCTTGACGAAGATCCGTACGTCGTGCGGGCCGGCGTTGCGCGGGTCGTCGGAGCCGCCCCTGCCCGGGGCCTTGCGGACCCACGCACCGCGGTTCTGGCCGGCCAGCCAGGCCACCCCGTCGTAGGACACCCGCTCCACGCCCAGCTCCGAGGCGTTGGCCACGGCCCAGTGGGCCAGTTCCCAGCCGCGCCGCCGCTCCTGGACCGACAGCGCTATCTCGGCGCCGTCGCTGCCGCCGACCGCCTGCCCGTGCGTACCGGCCGCCGAACCGGTCCGCGGCGCCACCTTCGGCCCGAACACCTTCACCAACTGCGCCTTGACCGCCTCCGGGTCCCCCGGGCGCTGCGGGCCCGGGCCGCTGCAGGTCATCGTGGCCGGGGCATTGCCGGTGAACGCCGCCGCCAGCAGCTGGGCGTCCGCCTCGTGCTTGGCGTACGCCTCCGGGTAGCCGCTGCGCTGGACCTCCTGCGCCGCCACCGTCAGCGGCATGTTCTCGTAGCCGTCGACCTCGGCGAGGTGCTCGTAGAACTTCGCCGCCGCGTACACCGGGTCCATGATCTGCTGCGGGGTGCCCCAGCCCATGGAGGGCCGCTGCTGGAACAGCCCGAGGGAGTCGCGGTCGCCGTGGTCGAGGTTGCGCAGGTGCGACTCCTGGATCGCCGTCGCTATGGCGATCGTCGCCGCCCGCTGCGGCATGCCCCGGTCCGTGCCGACGGCCGCGATCGTCGCGGCGTGTCCGGCCTGTTCGGGTGTCATCGCGTACGAGGCGCCGCCCGCCTCCACCGTGCAGTGGGGCGCGCCCCCGCCGGTCGAGTCGTACTGCACCGCGAAGTACCCGGCGACCCCCGCCAGCACGGCCAGCGCCAGCACCAGGCGGAACAGGCGTCGACGGAGTCCGGAGCGCTCGGCTTGCTGATCAGTTACGGGCACGCCGCCCACCGTACTGGAGTCCGGCGGCCCGTCCAGCAGCCGGACCTGAGGAAAATCGGACGATACCGCTGGTGAGGCGTCCAGCGGCCGGACGCGGACGCCGGGCACCCGGCCCGTCGCGTAGGGTCACTTCATGTCCGATACCGAGCTCGATCTCACCCTGGACGCCGCCGAGCTGACCGCGGCGCTCGTCGACATCCCGTCCGTGAGCGGCGACGAGAAGGTCCTCGCCGACGCCGTCGAGCAGGCGCTGCGCACCCTGCCGCACCTGACCGTCGACCGCTACGGCAACAACGTCGTCGCCCGCACCCACCTCGGCCGCGCCGAACGCGTCGTCCTCGCCGGCCACCTCGACACGGTGCCCATCGCCGACAACGTCCCCTCCCGGCTGGACGAGAACGGCGTCCTGTGGGGCTGCGGCACCACCGACATGAAGTCGGGCGTCGCCGTGCAGCTGCGCATCGCCGCGACCGTCCCCGAGCCCAACCGCGACCTCACCTTCGTCTTCTACGACCAGGAGGAGGTCGCCGCCGACCTCAACGGCCTGGGCAAGGTCGCCGAGGCCCACCCCGACTGGCTCGCCGGGGACTTCGCCGTCCTGCTGGAGCCCTCCGACGCCGAGGTCGAGGGCGGCTGCCAGGGCACCCTGCGGGTGCTGCTGCGCACCGCCGGCGAGCGCGCACACTCCGCGCGCAGCTGGATGGGCGCCAACGCCATCCACGCCGCCGCGCCGATCCTCGCCAAGCTGGCCGCGTACGAGCCGCGCAAGCCCGTCATCGACGGCCTGGAGTACCACGAGGGCCTCAACGCCGTACGGATCGAGGGCGGCGTCGCCAACAACGTCATCCCCGACTCCTGCACCGTGACGGTCAACTTCCGCTACGCCCCCGACCGCACCGAGGCCGAGGCCCTCGCCCACGTCGAGGAAGTCTTCGCGGACTGCGACATCGCCGAGTTCGTCGTCGACGACCTCTCCGGCGGCGCCCTGCCCGGTCTCTCGCACCCGGCCGCGGCCGCGTTCATGGAGGCCGTGGGCGGCAAGGCCATGCCCAAGTTCGGCTGGACCGACGTGTCCCGGTTCAGCGCCCTGGGCGTGCCCGCCGTCAACTACGGCCCGGGCGACGCGCTGCTGGCGCACAAGGTCGACGAGCGGGTGGACACCAAGGCGATCCTGCACTGCGAGGAGCGCCTGCGCGACTGGCTGACCTCGGGCTGACGTCCGGCCGACCCGGTGCGGCGTGCGTGGCCGATCCCCTGAACCGCGCCCGGCCGACCTCCCGAATTCCGCTCCCCGTCACCTTCGTGCGCCTACCCTGATCCGAACGATCAGCAGGAAGGGAGCGCACATCATGGGCAACCCGGAGAGCATGCGGCGCAGGCCCGAGGAACAGCAGCTCGGTCCGGTACTGCGCCGGCGCGGACAGGTCCAGGCGGGCAGCACGACCGACCAGCGGCTGCTGGACTCGGCAGGGCCCTCGGAATGGGTGCACACCGATCCCTGGCGGGTCCTGCGCATCCAGTCGGAGTTCATCGAGGGCTTCGGCACCCTGGCGGAGCTGCCGCCCGCCATCAGCGTGTTCGGCTCGGCCCGGACGCCCGCCGGTTCGTCCGACTACCTGGCCGGGGAGCAGATCGGCCGGGCCCTCGTGGAAGCGGGCTTCGCCGTCATCACCGGCGGCGGGCCCGGCGCGATGGAGGCCGCGAACAAGGGCGCCCGGGAGGCGAACGGGATCTCGGTCGGCCTCGGCATCGAGCTGCCCTTCGAGCAGGGGCTCAACCCGCACGTCGACCTCGGCTTGAACTTCCGGTACTTCTTCGTCCGCAAGACCATGTTCGTGAAGTACAGCCAGGGCTTCGTGGTCCTGCCGGGGGGCCTCGGCACCCTGGACGAGCTGTTCGAGGCGCTGACCCTGGTCCAGACGCAGAAGATCACCCGCTTCCCGATCGTGCTCTACGGCACCCAGTACTGGAGCGGGCTCGTGGAGTGGCTGCGCGACACCGTGGTCGCGCAGGGCAAGGCGTCCGAGCACGACCTGTTCCTCTTCCACGTCACCGACGACGTGGAAGAGGCGATCGCCCTGGTCACCAAGGAAGTCGGCAAGTAGGGCGCCGGCCGTCCGGCCGGGGCCGGGCGGCGGTCAGGCCAGGCCCCGGCGGGCGACCGCCGGGGGCCGGTGGCCCTGGATGGAACGGACCATGTCGAGGATCTGCCGGGTCTCGGCGACCTCGTGCACCCGGTAGACCTGGGCGCCCAGCCAGGCCGAGACGGCCGTGGTCGCCAGGGTGCCCAGCAGCCGTTCCTTGACCGGCTTGTCGAGGGTCTCTCCGACGAAGTCCTTGTTGGACAGCGAGACCAGCACCGGCCAGCCGGTGTCCGTCATCTCCGCCAGCCTGCGGGTGGCCTCCAGCGAGTGCCGGGTGTTCTTGCCGAAGTCGTGGCCCGGGTCGATCAGGATCGCGTCCCGGCGCACCCCGAGGGCGGCAGCCCGCTCCGCCAGGCCCACGGTGACGTCGAGGATGTCGGCCATCACGTCGTCGTACGCGATCCGGTGCGGCCGGGTCCGCGGCTCGACCCGGCCCGCGTGCGTGCACACCAGCCCCACGTCGTAGCGGGCGGCGACCTCCGCGAGCTTGGCGTCCACCCCGCCCCAGGCGTCGTTCAGCAGGTCCGCGCCGGCCTCGCAGACGGCCTCGCCGACCTCGTGCCGCCAGGTGTCCACGCTGATCACCACGTCCGGGTGGCGGCGGCGCACCTCGGCCACGAAGCCGACCGTGCGGCGGATCTCCTCGGCGGCGTCCACGTGTTCGCCGGGCCCGGCCTTGACCCCGCCGATGTCGATGATCGCGGCACCCTCGGCCACCGCCTGCTCCACCCGGTCCAGGGCCGGCTCGTCGCGGAAGGTGGCGCCCTGGTCGTAGAAGGAGTCCGGGGTCCGGTTCACGATGGCCATGATCACCGCCTCGTGGGTGTCGAACTCACGCCTGCCCAGTCGCAGCATCCCCTTGAACCCTTCCTCGGCCGTCTCATGGCTCGCCTGTGACCTTAACCGTCACAGGCACGTGGCACGATCGGGGTCAGGAGTCGTGCCGACCGTCCCCAGGGGAGTTCATCGTGTTCTGGTTCTTGCTGATCGCGCTGGTCGTGGTGGTCGCCGCGGTCACCCTCGCCGTGGTCGGCGGCGGGGAGGAGGCCGTGCTGCCCGAGGCCGCGCCCGAGCGGGTCGCGGACGCCCTGCCGGAGTCGAGACCGGTGGTCCGGGAGGACATCGACGCCCTGCGGCTGCCGGTGGCCCCGCGCGGCTACCGGATGGCCGAGGTGGACGACGTCCTGCTGCGCCTCGGCGCGGAGCTGGCGGAGCGGGACAAGCGGATCGCGGAGCTGGAGGCGGCCCTGGGCCCGGCCCCCGCGAACCCGGCGACTCCGACGGCCCCGACGGACGGGGCCGACGCGGCGGGCCAGGGCGGCCCGAGCCTGATGAAGGGGGAGCAGCGGTGAGCGACGGCAAGGCGCTGGCCGGACCGGACGGGGCGCTGCGCTGCCCCTGGGCCCTGGCCACCGAGGACTACGTGGTCTACCACGACACCGAGTGGGGCCGGCCGGTCCACGGCGACGACGCGCTGTACGAGCGGCTGTGCCTGGAGGCCTTCCAGTCCGGGCTGTCCTGGCTGACGATCCTGCGCCGCCGCGAGGGCTTCCGCGCGGCCTTCGCCGACTTCAAGATCGCGGCGGTGGCGGAGTTCGGGCCGAAGGACGCGGAGCGGCTGCTGCTGGACCCCGGCATCATCCGCAACCGGGCGAAGATCGAGGCCACCCTCGCCAACGCCAAGGTGCTGGCGGGCTGGGCGCCCGGCGAGCTCGACGCACTGATCTGGTCGCACGCCCCCGTGGAGCCGGGCCCGGCCCCGGTGAGCATCGGGGAGGTGCCGGCGGTGACCGACGCGTCCACGGCGCTGGCCAAGGCCCTCAAGAAGGAGGGCATCCGCTTCGTCGGCCCCACGACGGCGTACGCGCTGATGCAGGCGTGCGGCCTGGTGGACGACCACCTGGCGGACTGCACGGCCCGGGGCCTCGGCGGCACCCGGGCCGGGCGGTGAATAGGGTCCTGCGGTCCGGCGCGGGTCAGCGGCCGAGGTACTTCGGGGTCTCCTTGGCCAGGAAGGCGGCCACGGCGATGGAGTGGTCCTCGGACGCGCCGGCCATGATCTGCAGCTCGTCCTCCTTCTCCAGGGCCTCGTCGAGCGAGTGCCCGGCGCCGTAGGCGAGCGAGGCCTTGATCGCGGCGTAGGCCACGGTCGGGCCGGCCGCCAGGGTCCGGGCCAGGCGCTCGGCCTCGGCGGCGAGGGCGTCGGCGGGCACCAGCCGGTTGACGATGCCGAGGTCGTACGCCTCCTGCGCGGAGATGTTCCGCGGGAAGAACAGCAGGTCGGCGGCGCGGGAGGGGCCGATCAGCCGGGGCAGCGTCCAGGAGACGCCGGAGTCGGCGGTCAGGGCCACCCCGGCGAAGGAGGTGTTGAAGGCGGCGGTGTCGGCGGCGATCCGGTAGTCGGCGGCCAGCGCGAACCCGAAGCCGGCCCCGGCGGCGACGCCGTTGACGGCGGCGACCACGGGCTTGTGCATCTCGGTGATCGTCCGGACGATCGGGTTGTAGTGCTCGGAGACCGTGGTCATGGTCAGCGTCGAGCCGTTCTCCCGGTCGGCCGCCAGGTTGCCGACGTGCTCCTTGAGGTCCTGGCCGACGCAGAAGGCACGGTGGCCGGCGGCGGTCAGCAGGACCGCGCGGACCGCGGGGTCCGCGGCCGCGGCCGCGAGCGCGTCGCGCAGGGCGACCTTGGCCTCCGTGTTCATCGCGTTCATCGCGTCGGGACGGTTGATCGTGATGGTGGCGAGTCCGTCGGACAGCTCGTAGAGAACGCTGTCGGCCATGTCGGGGGTCCCCCTTCGTCGCGGGCGTGAGGTCCCCAGCATGGCGGACCGCGCGGCGGCCTGGGGATGTGATGTGCGTCAAAGAATCGGACGGGCGCCACCCGGGCGCGAGGGCGAAGTATCGCAGGCGGATCCCCGAAATGAGTGGTTTTGGTCGCGCGCGTTGCGCAAGCGTTCTCCGTCGATGTTGGTCATCGGGTCCTGACATGCGGGATAATGGCTGGGAAGCAATGTGTTCGATGCCGGTAGAGGCGCCTGAATGGGGCCGTCGGCTGACGATGAGCTGGTTTCAGGAAGGGGAACGAGCATGGCGGCCATGAAGCCGCGGACGGGCGACGGCCCGCTCGAGGTGACCAAGGAGGGGCGGGGCATCGTCATGCGCGTACCGCTCGAAGGTGGCGGTCGGCTCGTGGTCGAGCTGACCCCGGACGAGGCCGACGCTCTCGGCGACGCCCTGAAGAAGGTCGTCGGCTGACCCCGACGCCCCCGAGCTTTTCCCGATGCCCCGGCTCCCGACATGGGACCGGGGCATCGGCGTACCCCCCGAGGGGACGGGCGTGTGCGGTCAGCGCCGCACGGCGCACAGCAGCCCGTCCCCGACGGGCAGCAGCGCCGACTCCAGGGCCGGACTTTCGCGCACGGTCCGCAGCAGTTCGCGCACCCGCAGGACCTCGACCGGCTGTGCCGCGGAGTCCACGACCCGCCCCTCCGCGAAGACCCCCTCGAAGCACACCAGGCCGCCGGGCCTCAGCAGCCGCAACGATTCAGCGAGGTAGTCCAGCGACTCCGTCGGGTCCCCGTCGCAGAACACGAGGTCGTACCCGCCGTCCGCGAGCCGCGGCAGCACGTCCAGCGCCCGCCCCGGGATGAACCGCGCCCGGTTCCCGGCGAAGCCCGCCGCCCGGAACGCCTGCCGGGCGAACGCCTGCCGGTCCGGCTCGGGATCCACGGTGGTCAGGACCCCGTCCGGCCGCATCCCGTACAGCAGGTGGATGCCGGAGACCCCGGTCCCGGTCCCGATCTCGGCGACCGCCTTGGCGTCGGCGGTGGCGGCGAGCAGGCGCAGCGCGGCCCCGGTGCCGGGGGACACGGACCGCAGGCCCGCCTCCCTCGCCCGGTCGCGGGCCCACCGCAGAGCGTCGTCCTCGGCGACAAACGCGTCGGCGAATGCCCAGCTCGTCTGCCGGTTGCCGGTAATGACCCTCTCCTGTCCCCTTAGTTGGCGCAACGGTGACTGTATCCGCTGCCACCGGGAACCCGCAGATGGGACCGGGCGTTGAGGGGGATGAAGGGGACGCCGCCGGGTAGATCGACACCTCTGGCGGAGGCCTCGTGCAAAGTTAGGGCAAAAAAGCTTATCCGGAGCTGACGGACGGGGTGGCTATGGTAGGGGCTCCACTGGACACCACCAGAGCCGACAGGGGAGGTGCGGCTGCGCCTGTGGATCGTGGAGGCGTCCTGCGACGTCTCTTCAGGTCGGCAGGTGAGCCGAAATCCGTGACCGACATCGTTGCTGACCGCATCCACACCGCCGACACCGCAACCACCGCGACCTTCGCCGCCGACGCGGGTTCGCAGGCGTGGGCCCCTCCCTCCTGGGAGGACATCGTCAGCACCCACAGCGCCCGGGTCTACCGCCTCGCCTATCGCCTGACGGGCAACCAGCACGACGCCGAGGACCTCACCCAGGAGGTCTTCGTCCGGGTCTTCCGGTCGCTGTCCACGTACACGCCCGGCACCTTCGAGGGCTGGCTCCACCGGATCACCACCAACCTCTTCCTGGACATGGTCCGCCGCAAGCAGCGGATCCGGTTCGACGCGCTCGCCGACGACGCCGCCGAGCGGCTGCCCTCGCGCGAGCCGTCCCCGCAGCAGGTGCTGCACGACACCCACTTCGACGCCGATGTGCAGCAGGCACTCGACACCCTTGCGCCGGAATTCCGTGCCGCCGTCGTACTCTGCGACATCGAGGGCCTGTCCTACGAGGAGATCGCCGCGACGCTCGGCGTGAAGCTCGGGACCGTGCGCAGCCGCATCCACCGGGGGCGGTCGCACCTGCGCAAGGCACTCAAGCACCGCTCGCCCGAGGCCCGGGCCGAGCAGCGGGCTCTGGCCGGGGTCGGGGGAGGAGGCGGAACGGAGTGAGCGGAGCCAGTCCGTCACCCGCAGAACAGCATCTGGGCGACCGGCTCGCCGCCCTGGTGGACGGGGAGCTGAGCCATGACGCGCGCGAGCGGGTGCTCGCGCACCTCGCCACGTGCGCCCGGTGCAAGGCCGAGGCGGATGCGCAGCGGCGACTGAAGACCCTGTTCGTGGAGAGCGCCATGCCGGCGCCGTCCGCCGGGCTGCTGGCCCGGCTGCAGGGGCTCCCGGGCCAGCCGGGCCCCCTGGACGGCGGAGACGACGACGGCGCCGGCGGTCCCGCCGGCCGCGCCCCGCTGGGCGGCCGTGGCCCGCTGGGCCGGTCCCCGCTGGGCGGCGAGGGCCTGGACACCTTCGGCTACGCCGTGCCGGTGGCGCCGCAGCAGGGCTTCCGGATCCACGAGGTGGGCCGGCCGCGCCGCCGTTTCGCGTTCGTCGCGGCCGGGGCCGTCTCGCTGGCCGCGATCGCCCTGGGCGGCGCGCTCCCGCTGGACATCGCCGACCCCGCCGGCCGCGGCGAGGGCGGCGTCAACGTCACGCCCGTCACCGGCCCGGGCGGCAGCCTCGGCGGGGCCGTCCCGGTGGCCGACGCCGTGGTCCGCGACCGCGACTGGGACTCCCGCCACCGGGGCGCGGCGGCCCCCACGGCGCCCACGCACACCCCGTCGCACACCCCGTCCCCCTCCCTCTCCGACCGGCCGGTCTCCTTGTCGCGCTGACGGTGCCCCCCGGACCTGGTTGAATTCCGGCGAGGCGCGCCACGGGGCGCGCGGAGCCCGGGGGAGCACCGATGTCGTCCGACACCCGACCCACCAGCCGCCGACCCCACTGGTGGACCCAGCCCGAGGG
>NZ_RPRY01000144.1 GCF_003949795.1 Streptomyces sp. WAC06614 | reverse complement strand
ACCTCGTCTCCAGAGAGACGGGGTATCAACATATCTGGCGTTGATTTTTGGCACGCTGTTGAGTTCTCAAGGTGCGGACGCTTCCTTCGTTCCCGTTTCCGGGCCCTCCGGGCGCTTCCTTCGTTCTTGCGTTTCCGACTCTATCAGATCTTTCCGGACCCGATTTCCTCGGTGCTTTCCGGGGATTCGCTTCGCGTTTCCCTTTCCGGCGGCTCAGACACTATCAGATTTCTGAGGGTCTGAATTCCACTCTCTCAGGGGGTGTTCGGGCACAGACGTGCGCCGTGTTCCCTTGAGGCGGAGACGTCAACGTACTGGAGCGGGGCCCCCGAGTGCAAATCGGGGGCCCCGCTCCGGTGCCGGTGGGGCGGCGAGGGTCAGACCTCGACCACGACCGGGAGGATCATCGGGCGTCGGCGGTAGCTGTCGGAGACCCATTTGCCCAGCGTGCGGCGGATGAGCTGCTGCAGCTGGTGGGGTTCGGCGACGCCGTCCGCGGCGGCCCTGGCGATCGCTTCCTCGATCTTCGGGACCACCGCGGTGAAGGCGGAGTCCTCGATGCCGGAGCCGCGGGCGTTGATGTTCGGGCCGCCCACGACCTTGCCGGTCGTGCTGTCGACCACGACGAACACCGAGATGATGCCCTCGTCGCCGAGGATCCGGCGGTCCTTGAGCGCCACCTCGGTGACGTCACCGACCGAGAGGCCGTCGACGTACACGTAGCCCGCCTGGACCTTGCCGGTGATCTTGGCCCGGCCGTCGATCAGGTCGACGACCACGCCGTCCTCGGCGATGACGATGTGGTCCTTGGGGACACCGGTCATCGCACCGAGCTCGGCGTTGGCGCGCAGGTGGCGCCATTCGCCGTGGACCGGCATGAGGTTCCTGGGGCGGCAGATGTTGTAGAAGTACAGCAGCTCGCCGGCCGAGGCGTGGCCCGAGACGTGGACCTTGGCGTTGCCCTTGTGGACGACGTTGGCGCCCCAGCGGGTCAGGCCGTTGATCACGCGGTAGACCGCGTTCTCGTTGCCCGGGATCAGGGACGACGCCAGGATCACGGTGTCGCCGGGCACGATCCGGATCTGGTGGTCGCGGTTGGCCATGCGGGACAGGGCCGCCATGGGCTCGCCCTGGGAGCCGGTGCAGACGAGGACGACCTCGTGGTCCGGCAGGTCGTCGAGGGTCTTGACATCGACGATCAGGCCCGGGGGCACGCTGAGGTAGCCCAGGTCACGGGCGATGCCCATGTTGCGCACCATGGAGCGGCCGACGAAGGCGACCCGGCGGCCGTACTCGTGGGCGGCGTCCAGGACCTGCTGGATGCGGTGGACGTGGCTGGCGAACGACGCGACGATGATCCGCTTCTGGGCGCCGGCGAAGACGCCACGGATGACGTTGGAGATGTCGCGCTCGGGCGGGACGAAGCCCGGGACCTCGGCGTTCGTGGAGTCCGACAGGAGGAGGTCGATGCCCTCCTCGCTCAGGCGCGCGAACGCGTGCAGGTCGGTCAGCCGGTTGTCCATCGGCAGCTGGTCCATCTTGAAGTCGCCGGTGGCGACGACCATGCCCGCGGGGGTGCGGATGGCGACGGCCAGGGCGTCCGGGATGGAGTGGTTGACCGCGATGAACTCGCAGTTGAAGTTGCCGAGCTGCTCCCGGTCGCCTTCCTTCACCTCAAGGGTGTAGGGGCGGATGCGGTGCTCCTGGAGCTTGGCCTCGATGAGGGCCAGCGTCAGCTTGGAACCGATCAGCGGGATGTCCGGCTTCTCCCGCAGGAGGTAGGGGACGGCGCCGATGTGGTCCTCGTGGCCGTGGGTCAGGACGATGCCGTCGACCTGGTCCAGGCGGTCCCGGATGGACGAGAAGTCGGGCAGGATCAGGTCGATGCCGGGCTGCTCCTCCTCGGGGAAGAGGACGCCGCAGTCGACGATCAGCAGTCGCCCGTCGAACTCGAACACGGTCATGTTGCGGCCGATCTCGCCGAGACCGCCCAGCGGGGTGACGCGCAGCGCACCCTTCGGCAGCTTCGGCGGCGGGCCGAGTTCGGGATGCGGATGGCTCAAAAGACTCTCCTCACCACACGCGCCACGTACCCCTTCCGGCACGTGGCGCGCGTGACATTCGTGCACTTGCTGTTGTTGTGTGTGGATCTGCTTATTCAGTTGTGAAGTCTGGTGTCAGAGCTGTACCCCGCCGGCGGCAAGATCGATCTTGAGCTGCTCGGTCTCCTCGTCGGTCAGGCCGACCAGGGGCAGGCGCAGCGGGCCGGCGGGCAGGCCCTGGAGGGTCAGGGCGGCCTTGGTGGTCATGACGCCCTGGGTGCGGAACATGCCGGTGAAGACCGGGAGCAGCTTCTGGTGGATCTCGGTGGCCTTGTGGACGTCGCCGCCGAGGTGGGCCTCCAGCAGGGCGCGCAGGTCGGGGGTGACCACGTGGCTGACGACGGAGACGAAGCCGACGGCGCCGACGGACAGCAGCGGCAGGTTGAGCATGTCGTCGCCGGAGTACCAGGCCAGGCCGCTCTGGGCGATGGCCCAGCTGGCGCGGCCGAGGTCGCCCTTGGCGTCCTTGTTGGCGACGATGCGGGGGTGCTCGGCCAGCCGGACGATCGTCTCGGTGTTGATCGGGACGCCGCTGCGGCCGGGGATGTCGTAGAGCATGACCGGCAGCCCGGTGGCGTCGGCGACGGCCTTGAAGTGCTGGTAGAGGCCCTCCTGCGGGGGCTTGTTGTAGTACGGGGTCACGGCCAGCAGGCCGTGGGCGCCGACGCGCTCGGCCTCGCGGGCCAGCTCCAGGGTGTGGTGGGTGTCGTTGGTGCCGATCCCGGCGACGACGTGGGCGCGGTCGCCGACCGCCTCCACCACGGCTCGTACGAGGTCGCTTTTCTCCGCGTCGGTGGTGGTGGGGGACTCGCCGGTGGTCCCGTTGATGATCAGGCCGTCGTTGCCTGCGTCCACCAGGTGGGCGGCGAGCTGCTGCGCGCCGTCGAGGTCGAGTGCGCCATCCGCCGTGAAAGGCGTGATCATGGCGGTGAGGACCCGCCCGAAGGGGGTCTGCGGAGTCGAGATCGGAGCCATGGGTAACACGCTACTCGCTGCCATGCCCGCGGGGTCCCCTCGGGGGACGTCAACATGGGTGCACCACCGGCGGTGACCGGCGGATTGTTGGATCCCGGCACTGCCTGCTCGGGGGTTCAAGCAGTGCCGGGTCCGTTTGATCAGCCTAGATGAACTTCACGAAACGTCGCAATACGGACACTTCGGTCTGTAGCTCCGTACATCTGTCCGGCGCTGTCGACACGGGCTTTTCCGGGCCCGCCGGCTACGGGGCGACGCGGCCGTTCGCGTTGAAGGCGGCGTACGTCAGCGGCATGAGCTCGGCCCACTGCCGCTCCATCTTCTCGCCGACCATCTCGATCTCCCGCTGCGGGAAGGACGGCACCTTGGCCAGCTCGTGCTGGGTGCGCAGCCCCAGGAAGTGCATGAGCGAGCGGGCGTTGCAGGTGGCGTACATCGAGGAGTACAGGCCGACCGGCAGGACCGCACGGGCCACCTCGCGGGCCACGCCGGCCACCAGCATCTCCTGGTACGCCTCGTAGGCCTGGCGGTAGGAGTCCTCCATCACCCGGCCGGTCAGCTCCTGCTGGGCGGCGGTGCCCTCGACGAAGACGTACTTGCCCGGGCGGCCCTCCTGGACCAGCTTGCGCTCGGCGTCCGGGACGTAGAAGACCGGCTGGAGCTCCCGGTAGCGGCCGGACTCCTCGTTGTAGGACCAGCCGACGCGGTGCCGCATGAACTCGCGGAAGACGAAGATCGGGGCGCTGATGAAGAACGTCATCGAGTTGTGCTCGAAGGGGCTGCCGTGGCGGTCCCGCATCAGGTAGTTGATCAGGCCCTTGGAGCGCTCGGGATCCTTCTGGAGCTCGTCCAGGGACTGCTCCCCGGCGGTGGAGACCCGGGCGGCCCACAGCACGTCCGTGTCCGCGGCCGAGTGCTTCACGAGTTCGACCGTTACGTCGCTGCGGAAGGTGGGCTTCAGGTCGTCGGGGGTCTCGCTCACGAGGTCCTTCTCGTCCGTACGGGTTGGGCGGCGACCACTCTAGTCCGCTCGCACGGGGTGGCCGACGCGCGGGCACTGCGCGTCGGCCCGAGGACAGGCGCGGGCGGAATTCGGCGAATCTTACGGAATACGGCACCGAACGGGATCTTCGTTCGTCTCCCCAGGTGAGGACCGACCGATCAGCCCACCATCCCGAGGAGATGAGGCTCGTCATGTTCCGCCGGAGCGAACCCGTCCCGTTCGCCTTCGTCGCCGAGGCCGACCGCTTCCGCAGTAACGTCACTCCACCGCCGCGCGAGCGGTTGAGCCCGTCCCAGTTGGCCGCCCGTACCCTGGTCGGAATGACCGTGGTGGCGGGGCTGGTCGGCTCGCTGCTCTTCGGGATGCCCGCACTGCAGCCGAACCCGTCGCCCGGTAAGGCGCAGCAGTCCTCGGCCTCCGAGGGGCGCTAGTCTCACCTGGCACAGCCCAGCCGAATGTGCATGTGAGTGAGGATCAGCCGTGCCCCTGCCCTTCCTGACGGCCGACAGCGCATGCGACGCGCAGGACCCCGACGGCCCTGACAGCAGCGACTACGCACTCCCCTACGAGGACGCCGACCGCTGGCGCCGCCCGTACCGGCCCGGCCCGTTGCGGGTGGGGATCGGGGCGGTGCTGCTGCTGCTCTCCTCGTTCATGCTGCTCGCCACCATGATCATCGCCTTCGCGGGCGCGTGGGCGGCCGCGTCGGTCTGCCTGGTCACGGCCCTGACCGTGATCGGCGGAACGTTGCGGCTGCTGGCCTCGGGCGTCCGGGTGCACCGTACGGGGCTGCGCCGGATGACCGTGCTGAGCTCGCGTACGGTGCCCTGGCAGGACGTGGTGGAGGTCCGCACGGCGCAGCAGCCGGTGCGCTGGATGGGGCTGCCGAGGACGGTGCAGGGACAGGCACTGGTCGCCTCGGTCCGGGGCGGTGGCGAGCCGCTGGTGCTCCTGACCGACCACAACACCGATTTCCTGTCCCGCCCGGAGGCCTTCGACCGGGCCGCCGAGACCGTCCAGGGGTGGGCGGACGAGCACCGGACCCCGGCCGTGGCATGAGCCGGGGGCGGTGGCCGGTGGCCACCGCCCCCGCGCGTTCGAGGAGCCCGTACGGGGATCAGACCCCGACGGGCTTCTTCTCGTGCAGGGCGATGGCCCGCTGCATGGCCTTGCGCGCCCGCGGGGTGTCGCGGGCGTCGTGGTAGGCGACGGCGAGGCGGAACCAGGTGCGCCAGTCGCCCGGCGCCGCCTCGGTCTCGGCCTTGCGGCGCGCGAACACCTCGTCGGCGGAGTCCCGCAGGATCCGGCCGTACTGGTCGCGCTCCAGCTCGTCCACGGGCAGCCCGCCCTCGGCCTCCAGCTCGGTGGAGAGCTGGTGGGCCTTGGTGACGAAGCGGGTGTTCTGCCACAGGAACCACACGCCGATGACCGGCAGGATCAGCACCGCCACGCCGAAGGTGACGGTCAGCGGGGTGCCGATGCGGATGAGCGCGATGCCGCGGCCGCCGGCCAGCACGAAATAGAGGGCCAGGACGGCTGCCGTGACGAAATAGATCAGCTTCGCGCGCATGGGTCTTCGCTTACCGGTCGAGGTCGAGGAAGTGTTCCAGGCCGAAGGTCAGGCCCGGGGTGGACACCACGCGTCGCACGCCGAGCAGGATGCCCGGCATGAAGCTGCTGTGGTGCAGGGAGTCGTGGCGGATGGTCAGGGTCTCCCCCTCGCCGCCGAGGAGCACCTCCTGGTGGGCCAGCAGGCCGCGCAGGCGGACCGCGTGCACCGGGACGCCGTCCACGTTCGCCCCGCGGGCGCCGTCGAGGGCGGTGGCCGTGGCGTCGGGCTGCGGGGCGCAGCCTGCCTTCGTCCGGGCCTCGGCGATCAGCTGGGCGGTGCGGGTGGCGGTGCCGGAGGGGGCGTCGACCTTGTTCGGGTGGTGCAGCTCGACGACCTCGACGGACTCGAAGTAGCGGGCCGCCCGGGCGGCGAACTGCATGGTGAGCACGGCGCCGATGGAGAAGTTCGGCGCGATGAGCACACCGGTCTCCGGGGAGGCGGAGAGCCAGGTGCCCAGCTGCGCGAGGCGGTCCTCGGTCCAGCCGGTGGTGCCGACCACCGCGTGGATGCCGTGGCGCACGCAGAAGTCGAGGTTGCCCATGACCGAGGCGGGGGTGGTCAGCTCGACGGCGACCTGGGCCCCGGTCTCGGCCAGGGTCTCCAGCTTGTCCCCGCGGGACAGCGCCGCCACCAGTTCCATGTCCTCGGCGGCCTCGACCGCCTTGACGGCCTCGGAGCCGATCCGGCCCTGGGCCCCGAGGACTGCCACGCGCAGCTTGCTCATGTTCTTCGCTTCCTTACGGGCGTACGTACGTCGGACTAGGCGACGGCCTCGTCGAGCCGGGCGGCCTGCTTCTCCTTGAGCGGGCCTATCACCGACAGGGAGGGTCGCTGGGCCAGTACATCCTGGGCGACCGCCCGGACGTCGTCCGGGGTGACCGAGGCGATGCGGGTGAGCATCTCGTCCACGGACATCTGGGCGCCCCAGCAGAGCTCGCTCTTGCCGATGCGGTTCATCAGCGCGCCGGTGTCCTCCAGGCCCAGGACGGTCGAGCCGGAGAGCTGGCCGACCGCGCGGCGGATCTCCTCCTCGGTCAGTCCTTCGGAGGCCACCTTGTGCAGCTCCTCGCGGCAGATGGCGAGCACGTCGTGCACCTGGCTCGGGCGGCAGCCGGCGTAGACGCCGAACAGGCCGGTGTCGGCGAAGCCCGAGGTGTACGAGTACACGCTGTAGGCCAGGCCGCGCTTCTCGCGGACCTCCTGGAAGAGCCGGGAGGACATGCCGCCGCCGAGGGCGGTGTTCAGCACGCCCAGCGCCCAGCGGCGCTCGTCGGTGCGGGCCAGGCCGGGCATGCCGAGGACCACGTGGGCCTGCTCGGTCTTGCGGTTGACGAGGTCCACGCGGCCGGCGGTGCGGATCCGCTTGGTGCCGCCGCGCGGGCCGACCGGCTCGGCGTCGACCCGGGTCAGGGCGCCGGCCTTGTCGAAGGCGGCGCGGACCTGGCGGACGACCTTGGCGTGGTCGACGTTGCCGGCGGCGGCGACGACCAGGTGGCGGGGGTCGTAGTGCTTGCGGTAGAAGCGGGCGATCTGGTCGCGGGTGAGCGCGTTGATCGTGTCGACCGTGCCGAGGACGGGACGGCCCAGCGGGCTGTCGCCGAACATGGTCTGCGCGAACAGGTCGTGCACCATGTCGCCCGGGTCGTCCTCGGTCATCGCGATCTCTTCGAGGATGACGCCGCGCTCGGCGTCGACGTCGGACTCGAGGATCAGCGAGCCGGTGAGCATGTCGCAGACCACGTCGATGGCCAGCGGCAGGTCGGTGTCGAGCACCCGTGCGTAGTAGCAGGTGTACTCCTTGGCCGTGAAGGCGTTCATCTCGCCGCCGACCGCGTCGAGGGCGGCGGAGATGTCGAGGGCGGACCGCTTCCGGGTGCCCTTGAACAGGAGGTGCTCGAGATAGTGCGTGGCGCCGTTCAGCGTGGGCGTCTCGTCGCGGGAGCCGACGTGGGCCCAGATGCCGAAGGTGGCGGAGCGGACGGAGGGCAGCGTCTCGGTGACGACGCGCAGTCCGCCGGGCAGGACGGTGCGCCGGACGGTGCCGATGCCGTTCTCGCCCTTGAGCAGGGTTTGGGTACGGGCGACGGCCCGCCCCTCGGAGGAGGGGCGGGCCGTCACACGGGAACTACGCGACGTCACTTGTCGGAGTCGTCCTTGTTCTCGTCGTCGGCGGCGTCCTCGCCCTCGATCACGGGGATCAGGGAGAGCTTGCCGCGCTGGTCGATCTCGGCGATCTCGACCTGGACCTTGGTGCCGACCGCGAGCACGTCCTCGACGTTCTCCACGCGCTTGCCACCGGCGAGCTTGCGGATCTGCGAGATGTGCAGCAGGCCGTCCTTGCCCGGGAGCAGGGAGACGAAGGCACCGAAGGTGGTGGTCTTGACGACCGTGCCCAGGTAGCGCTCGCCGACCTCCGGCATGGTCGGGTTGGCGATGCCGTTGATCGTGGCGCGGGCGGCCTCGGCGGCCGGGCCGTCGGCGGCACCGATGTAGATGGTGCCGTCGTCCTCGATCGTGATCTCGGCGCCGGTGTCCTCCTGGATCTGGTTGATCATCTTGCCCTTGGGGCCGATGACCTCGCCGATCTTGTCCACGGGGATCTTGACGGTGATGATCCGCGGGGCGTTGGGGGACATCTCGTCCGGGGTGTCGATCGCTTCCATCATCACGTCGAGGATGTGGAGGCGGGCGTCGCGGGCCTGCTTGAGGGCCGCGGCCAGGACGGAGGCCGGGATGCCGTCCAGCTTGGTGTCGAGCTGGAGGGCGGTGACGAACTCCTTGGTGCCGGCGACCTTGAAGTCCATGTCGCCGAAGGCGTCCTCCGCACCGAGGATGTCGGTGAGGGTGACGTAGTGGGTCTCGCCGTCGATCTCCTGGGAGATCAGGCCCATGGCGATACCGGCGACGGGGGCCTTCAGCGGCACACCGGCGTTCAGCAGCGACATGGTGGAGGCGCAGACCGAGCCCATGGAGGTCGAGCCGTTGGAGCCGAGGGCCTCGGACACCTGACGGATCGCGTAGGGGAACTCCTCGCGGGTCGGCAGGACCGGCACCAGGGCGCGCTCGGCGAGGGCGCCGTGGCCGATCTCGCGGCGCTTGGGGGAGCCGACGCGGCCGGTCTCGCCGGTGGAGTACGGCGGGAAGTTGTAGTTGTGCATGTAGCGCTTGCGGGTCACCGGGGAGAGGGTGTCCAGCTGCTGCTCCATGCGGAGCATGTTCAGGGTGGTGATGCCCAGGATCTGGGTCTCGCCACGCTCGAACAGGGCGGAGCCGTGGACCCGCGGGATGGCCTCGACCTCGGCGGCGAGCGTACGGATGTCCGTGACGCCACGGCCGTCGATGCGGACCTTGTCCTTGATGACGCGCTCGCGCACCAGGGCCTTGGTCAGGCTGCGGTAGGCGGCGGAGATCTCCTTCTCGCGGCCCTCGAAGGCCGGGAGGAGCTTCTCGGCGGCGAGCTCCTTGACGCGGTCGAGCTCGGCCTCGCGCTCCTGCTTGCCACCGATGGTCAGCGCCTGGGCCAGCTCGCCGCGGACGGCGTCGGACAGGGCGGCGTAGACGTCGTCCTGGTAGTCCAGGAAGACCGGGAACTCGCCGGTGGGCTTGGCGGCCTTGGAGGCGAGGTCGGCCTGGGCCTTGCACAGGACCTTGATGAACGGCTTCGCGGCCTCGAGGCCGGCGGCGACGACCTCCTCGGTCGGCGCCTCGGCGCCGCCCTTGACGAGCTGGATGGTCTGCTCGGTGGCCTCGGCCTCGACCATCATGATCGCGACGTCGCCGTCCTCCAGGGTGCGGCCCGCGACGACCATGTCGAAGACGGCGTCCTCGAGCTCGGTGTGCGTCGGGAACGCGACCCACTGGCCCCTGATCAGCGCGACGCGGACGCCGCCGATCGGGCCGGAGAAGGGCAGGCCGGCCAGCTGGGTGGACGCGGACGCGGCGTTGATCGCGATGACGTCGTACAGGTGGTCGGGGTTGAGCGCCATGATCGTGGCGACGACCTGGATCTCGTTGCGCAGGCCCTTCTTGAAGGACGGGCGCAGCGGGCGGTCGATCAGGCGGCAGGTGAGGATCGCGTCCTCGGAGGGGCGGCCCTCCCGGCGGAAGAAGGAGCCGGGGATCTTGCCGGCCGCGTACATCCGCTCCTCGACGTCCACCGTCAGGGGGAAGAAGTCGAGCTGGTCCTTGGGCTTCTTCGACGCGGTGGTCGCGGAGAGGACCATCGTGTCGTCGTCCAGGTACGCGACGGCGGAGCCGGCGGCCTGGCGGGCCAGGCGGCCCGTCTCGAAGCGGATGGTGCGGGTGCCGAAGGAGCCGTTGTCGATGACGGCCTCGGCGTAGTGGGTCTCGTTCTCCACTAGCGTTTTCTCCATTTTCGTCGTCTCCGTCCGCCACCCGTGTGGTGGAGGACGGTGGCGGAGAAGCGCTTCCTTGCGTGCGGGCCGGTCTTCGATCGAAGTACCCGGTACGACGCCCCGACGGGCTCTCCGGGTACCACTACCGAGGACCGGCGTGCGATGGGAGGGCGCTCCTCCTCTTCAGTTGTGCTCAGGCGGTACGCGCTGTGAACCAGACTACAAAGCGTCCGGTACGTCCCGCACGTACAGCAAAGGGAGCGGTCCCCTAAGAGTGGGAACCGCTCCCTTCACGGCGTCTTACTTGGCGCCGGCCGCACCGCGGCGGATGCCGAGGCGGTCGACCAGCGTACGGAAGCGCTGGATGTCCTTCTTGGCCAGGTACTGCAGCAGGCGGCGACGCTGACCGACCAGGATCAGCAGACCACGGCGGGAGTGGTGGTCGTGCTTGTGGGACTTCAGGTGCTCGGTCAGGTCCGAGATACGGCGGGAGAGCAGCGCGACCTGGACCTCGGGGGAGCCGGTGTCGCCCTCCTTGGTACCGAAGTCGGCCATGATCTGCTTCTTCGTAGCGGCGTCGAGCGACACGCGTACTCCTTCGTGGTGTTTCGTGGGCCACCGAGTGCCCCAGGTCTGCTTCTCTGGGGAGCTTCCGTTACTCGGGAGGCGGGCCCGCCTGGTGGCGTGGGCGCCGCGTCGGGGCCTTCGGGGGCTCCGGGGGCGCGCGTGCACAGACGGCCGTCACACAGCGTACCAGGCCGCACGCCGGGCCGTCTCAGCCCGTGAGCGACCGGGCCCGGGAGTAGACGTCCAGGACGGCCAGGCACAGCGGGACCAGGCTGAGCAGCACGGCGGCCTCGGTGAGGTCGAGCAGCCTGCCCCAGAAGGGTGACAGACCCTTGCGGGGGATGACCAGCGCAATACCGGCGAGGAGGGCGGCGCCGGCGGCGACGGCGGCGGACAGCCAGATGGTACGGAGGTCCAGGCCGCCGCGGTCGCCGTACTTGGCCAGCTCGAAGAGGAGGTCGGCGGGCGGGTTCAGGGACAGGCCGAGGATCAGCAGCCCGACGGCGGCCAGACCGGCGACCAGGGCGCAGACGACCTGGGCGGTGTAGCGGAAGAGCCGGGCGCGCAGCAGCATGGCCAGGCCGGTGGCCAGGGCGAGCAGCTTGCCCCAGGTGTTGTCGGAGAAGCCGAGGACGGCGGCGGAGCCGACGACGACCGCGGCGGAGCCGCCGACGAGGCCGAGCAGCATCTCGTGGCCGCGGCGGGCCTGGGCGGCGATGAGCTCGGCGTCCAGCGGGGCGGCGGGCTCGGGGCTGTCGGCCGGGTCGCCGTATGCGTCGGTCTCGTAGCGGTCCGGGGTCTCGTAGCCCTCGACGGAGCTCTGCGGGGCGGCGTAGCCGATGGGCAGCCGGGCGAAGCGGGCGGACAGGCCGGGCAGGAACGCGACCAGGCCGATGGCGACGGGGGCACAGACCGCGGCGGTGCCGGTGGCGCTCGCGCCGGTGGCGATCGCCACGAAGGTGGCGAGGGTGCCGGTGGTGGCGAGGAAGGTGGCCGCGACGAAGGGGGCGTCACCGCTGGGGGTGAGCGCGACCAGGGCGACGGAGGCGACCAGTACGCAGACGCAGCCGAGCAGGAACTGCAGCCGGCCCGGTCCTTCACCGGCGGCCGGGGCGACGATGCCGGAGCCGGCGATCAGCAGCAGGGGCAGGGCGCCCAGGCCCAGGGCCACGGCCGAGGCCCGGTCCCGGTAGACCCGGGCGCGTACGCCGGCGGCGGCGGTGAGCAGCAGGCCGGCGGCGCCGGCGATGACGCCGGGCAGGCCGTGCATGTCGTGGCGGATCGGGTCGGCGAACCACAGCACGAAGCCCATGAGCACGAACAGCAGCACCGCCCCGACCAGGCCGGCGCCGCGGAGCATGTCGTCGCTCCAGCGGTGCCGGTCGCGTACGACGGCCGCGGCGACGGCGTCGGAGACGTCGTCGAAGACGGCGGGCGGCAGGGACTCGGCGAACGGGCGCAGGCTGAGCACCTCGCCGTCGAGGACCTGCTGGGCGGCCAGGGTGCGCGAGCCGTCGAGGACGGTGCCGTCGCGGCGCACGAGGTGGAAGCCGGTCGGGGTGCCGACGGGCTGGGTCTGCCCGGTCAGGCGCAGCAGCTCCGGATAGACGTCGGCGACGGCGATGTCCTCGGGGAGCGCGACGTCGATGCGGCTGTCCGGGGCCACGACGGTGACCCTGCAGAAACCCGTCGATGCGGCCGTACTCACCTGTGTGACCCCCCTGGTTGGTGCCCTGCTCGGCGGTTGGTTCGCGGTTGATTCGCGGATGCGCACGGTACGGGACCCGGTGCGCGGGCCACCCTACCGGGAGTGCGGGGGAACATCGGCAAGTAGGATCACCACTTCGTGGGGGGAGAGCCCCTGCCGTGTCCGGGACTTGGGGCCGGCGGCCAGCGTCGTCCCGTCCGCATTCGAGGGATTGATGCTCCGGTGAGCCAGATCGTCGTCAAACGCCCGCCGCGCGCCCTGCCGCCCGAAGTCCCTTCGGACGAGCTCCGGCTGGAAGCTCCTCCGGAGCTGCCGCGCGGGCAGCAGGAAGGCATGGCGATGCAGCTCCTGCCGATGCTCGGCATGGGCTCGTCGGTGGTGTTCTTCTTCATGCCGAACGTGCCGTCGTTCATGCGCATCATGGGTGTGCTGATGCTGGTGTCGACGGTGGCGATGGCCGTGGCCCAGATCATGCGGTACCGCAAGGGTACGCAGGGGCAAATGGCCGATGTGCGCAGGGACTACCTCAAATACCTGGCGCAGACCCGCCGTCAGGTCCGGCGTACCGCGCGGGCCCAGCGGGACGCGCAGCTGTACCTGCACCCGGCGCCCGAGCAGTTGTGGTCGGTGGTGGCCGAGGGTTCGCGGCTGTGGGAACGGCGGGTCGGCGACGAGGACTTCGGGCAGGCCCGGCTGGGGCTGGGCGCGCAGCGGCTGGCCACTCCGCTGGTGGCGCCGGACACGGCACCGGTGGACGAGCTGGAGCCGCTGACGGCGGGTGCGATGCAGCGCTTCCTGAAGATCCACTCCTCGCTGGACGGGCTGCCGATGGCGGTCTCGATGCGGGCGTTCTACCACGTGACGGTCTCCGGTGAGCCGGAGGCGGTGCGCGGTGCGGCGCGGGCGATGGTGGCGCAGCTGGCGACGCTGCACTCCCCCGAGGACCTGATGGTGGCCGTGGTGGCCGCGCCGGGCGCGGTGGCGTCCTGGGACTGGGTGAAGTGGCTGCCGCACACGCAGGTGCCCGGCCAGGTCGACGGGGCGGGCACCAAGCGGCTGTTCAGTGACGACCTCGGCGAGGTGGAGCAGCTGCTGGCCTCGCGGCTGGAGGGCCGGCCGCGGTTCAGCCGGGACGTGACCCCGCTGCTGGACCAGCCGCACGTGGTGGTGGTGCTGGACGGCGGGATGGTGCCGCCGGACTCGCTGTTCGCGGCGGCCGAGGGCCTGCAGGGCGTGACCATCATCGAGGTGGTCGCCGGTGAGCTGGACGAGCCGCGCGGGGGGCTGTCGGTCGTGGTGGCGCCGGACGCGCTGCGGCTGGAGTCCGGCGCGGGCATCGCCTACGAGGGCGTGCCGGACGTGCTGTCGCTGCCGGCGGCCGAGGCGCTGGCCCGCCAGCTCGCGCCGCTGCGCACGGGCGGGGGCGACGAGGACGAGCCGCTGCTGGCGAACCTGGACTTCACGGACCTGCTGAACCTGGGCGACGCCGCGTCCATCGACGTGGCCCGTACCTGGCGGCCCCGGTCGGCCGGTGAGCGGCTGCGGGTGCCGATCGGTGTGGGCGAGGACGGCTCGCCGGTCATGCTGGACCTGAAGGAGGCCGCGCAGGAGGGCATGGGCCCGCACGGTCTGTGCGTGGGCGCGACCGGTTCGGGCAAGTCGGAGCTGCTGCGCACGCTGGTGCTGGGCCTGGCGGTCACGCACACCTCGGAGACGCTCAACTTCGTGCTGGCGGACTTCAAGGGTGGTGCGACGTTCACCGGGATGGGCACGATGCCGCACGTCGCGGCGGTGATCACCAACCTGGCGGACGACCTGACGCTGGTGGACCGCATGGGCGACTCCATCCGCGGTGAGCTCCAGCGCCGGCAGGAGCTGCTGCGGGCGGCGGGCAACTACGCCAACATCCACGACTACGAGAAGGCGCGCGCGGCCGGTGCCCCGCTGGAGCCGCTGGCCTCGCTGGTCATCGTCATCGACGAGTTCTCCGAGCTGCTGACCGCCAAGCCCGACTTCATCGACATGTTCATCCAGATCGGCCGGATCGGCCGGTCGCTGGGCGTGCACCTGCTGCTGGCCTCGCAGCGGCTGGAGGAGGGCAAGCTGCGCGGCCTGGACACGTACCTGTCGTACCGGATCGGTCTGCGGACGTTCTCCGCGGCGGAGTCGCGCACGGCGATCGGTGTGCCGGACGCCTACCACCTGCCGTCGGTGCCGGGTTCGGGCTATCTGAAGTTCGGTACGGACGAGATGACGCGGTTCAAGGCGGCGTACGTCTCGGGCGTGTACCGCTCGGGGGGGCCGGACCTGTCGGTGGGGCAGTTCCCGGTGGAGCGCAGGCCCGCGCTGTTCACGGCCAATCCGGTGCCGGTGGTGTACGCGGCTCCGGACCCGGCGTACCTGGCCGCGCAGGCGGGCCGGGAGGACGACGCGCTGGCCGACACCGTGCTGGACGTGATCGTGGGCCGGCTGGAGGGGCAGGGCGTGCCCGCCCACCAGGTGTGGCTGCCGCCGCTGGACCAGGCGCCGCCGCTGGACCAGCTGCTGCCGGCGCTGGCGCCGTCGGCGGAGCGGGGGCTGCACGCGGAGGGGTACACCCGGCCGGGCGGCCTGGTCGTGCCGCTGGGGCTCATCGACAAGCCGTTCGAGCAGCGGCGCGAGGTGCTGTACCGGGACTTCTCGGGTGCGGCCGGCCATCTGCTGGTGGTCGGGGGCCCGCAGTCGGGCAAGTCGACGCTGATGCGGACGCTGGTGTCGTCGTTCGCCCTCACCCACACCCCGCGCGAGGTGCAGTTCTACGCGCTGGACTTCGGTGGTGGCGGTCTGTCCGCGATCCAGGACCTGCCGCACGTGGGCGGGGTGGCCTCGCGGCTGGACCCGGAGCGGGTGCGGCGTACGGTCGCGGAGGTCGCGGGCGTGCTGAACCGGCGCGAGGAGTTCTTCCGCGCCCATTCCATCGACTCCATCGGCACCTACCGGCGGCGCCGGGCCTCCGGTGACCTGGCGGGCGAGGTGTTCGGCGACGTCTTCCTGATCGTGGACGGCTGGGGGCAGTTCAAGAACGACTACGACCAGCTGGAGCTGGTGGTCGCGGACATCGCCGCCCGGGGTCTGGGCTACGGCATCCACGTGGTGCTGACCGCCTCCCGGTACATGGAGGTGCGGGCGGCCCTGAAGGACCAGATCCTGGGCCGGCTGGAGCTGCGGCTGGGTGACGTCATGGACTCCGAGTTCGACCGCAAGGTCGCGGCCAACGTGCCTCCGGGTGCGCCGGGCCGTGGCCAGGTGCCGGAGAAGCTGCACTTCATGTCCTCGCTGCCGCGCGTCGACGGGCGTTCGGGGGCCGAGGGCCTGTCGGAGGCGACCGCGGCGTTCGTGGAGTCGGTGCGGACCAACTGGTCGGGGCCGGGGGCGCCGGCGGTGCGGCTGCTGCCGCGCAAGCTGGAGGCGGACCGGCTGCCGAAGGGCTTCGAGTACCCGCAGCACGGCATCGCGATCGGCATCGACGAGACGAACCTGGAGCCGGTGTTCGTCGACTTCGACAGCGACCCGTTCTTCCTGGTGTTCGGCGAGAGCGAGTCGGGCAAGACGGCGCTGCTGCGGCTGATCGCGAAGCAGATCACCGAGCGGTACACGCCGGAGCAGGCGCGGATCGTGGTGGGTGACTACCGGCGCACGATGCTGGAGGCGGTGCCCTCCTCGCACCTGCTGGAGTACGCGCCGATGTCCTCGGCGATGGACATGCACATGGAGGCGGTGGCCTCGGTCATGGCCAAGCGGGCGCCGGGGCCGGACATCACCCCGCAGCAGCTGCGCGACCGCAGCTGGTGGACCGGCCCGGACCTGTTCGTGATCATCGACGACTACGAGCTGGTGTCGACCAGTTCCTCGCAGCCGCTGTCGCAGCTGGTGGAGCACCTGCCGTTCGCACGGGACGTGGGCATCCGGTTCATCGTGGCGCGCAGCGCCGCGGGGGCCTCGCGGGCGGCGTACGAGCCGTTCCTGCAGCGGGTCAAGGAGCTGGGCGCGCAGGGCGTGGTGCTGTCCGGCGACCGCAACGAGGGCGACATCCTCGGCAACGTGCGGGCGCGTCCGATGCCGCCCGGCCGGGGCACGTTCGTCTCGCGCAAGCGGGGCACGCCGCTGGTCCAGCTGGGCTGGCTCCCGGACCGGTGACGGTGCGGTGACCGCCTGACGCGGTGGGCGGGGCGGACGTACGATGCCGGGACCAGCAGTTCGTACGACCGCTCCGCCGAAGGGACTCCCGCACATGGCTGACGCACGCGACCGCGAGCGCGAGAAGGACGAGCTCTACGCCCTGGACATCTCGGGCGTGGAGTGGACCGGCGCCCCGGGCACGGAGGCGCACGAGGAGCGGGTCGAGATCGCCAAGCTGCCCGGTGGGGCGGTGGCGATGCGGTCCTCGCTGGACCCGGACACCGTGCTGCGGTACACCGAGGCGGAGTGGCGGGCGTTCGTCCTGGGCGCGCGCGACGGCGAGTTCGACCTCACCTGAGGCCTCGCACATGCGAAGGGGCCCGCGCACGGACGACGTGCGCGGGCCCCTTTCGCGTGTGAGGGTGCGGGTGGCTCAGACCATCCGGAAGCGGGCGGCGTTGCCCTTGTCGGTGTCCTGGTAGCCGACGAGCGACTGGTCCAGGAGGGTCGCGATCTGGCCGAGCTTCTGGTTCATCTCGGCCATGTTGGTGGAGACCGTCCGCTGGATCTCCTCGTAGGCGGTCTTCGCCTCACCCTCCCAGCTCGACGTGACGTCCTTGACCTTGCCCATCAGCGTCTCCAGCTGCTGGGTGAGGGTCGTGCTGGTCGCGCGGACGTCCGACGCGGCGGTCGAGACGGTGTCGTAGTTGACTGCGAGAGACATCGCTGTCTTCCTCCCGTTGTGGTGGTACTGCCGCTGCGCGAGCGTCAGATGTCGAGGATGGCGCTGCTGTTGACCTTGCGGATCTCGGCGATGCGCTGCTCTTCCTCGGCGTTGAAGCCCTGGACGCTCATGCGCATGGCCTCTTCGAGGTCCATGAGCCGGTCCTTGATCTTCTTGAGGTTCTCGTTGACTCCGCGCTGGAGCACGTCGAACTCCTTGCCGGCGGCGCCCTTCCAGCCGGCCTGGATGCGGTCGACGACGTCGTTCAGCTTGCCGATGCGGCTGGAGAGCTCCGTGTGGTACGTGTTGATCTCCCCCGCGAGCTTTACCTTCTTCTGGTCGTCAACTTGAAGGTTCATCGCCATCGTCGGTTCTCTCCCGTCATCACACTCGTGAAGTCCACGGACACTTTAGCCACTTCATACGACAGGCCCAACAATTCACCCTGTGCGTGGCGTGCGTTCACGGTCTGCAAACCCCTCCCCGTTTCAGGGCCGCCGCTCTCCCCCGGTCCGCCGCCTGCGGCGGTGCGCCTCGCGGGCGACGACGGCCGTCCCGGCGATCACGGCGATCAGGACGGCGCCGATCCCCACAGCGTACGTGCCGAGCCGTTCCTGGCGCTCCTGCGCGGTCTCGCTCAGGGCCAGCGGGGCCGGCTCGGGGGCCGCGGCCGGCCCCGCTGGCCCTGAGCGAGACCGCGCAGGAG
>NZ_RPRY01000143.1 GCF_003949795.1 Streptomyces sp. WAC06614 | reverse complement strand
CCGGTGGGCTGAGCCGAGGGGGCCCGAGGGGCCGGGGCGAAGGGCGGTGCGGCCGGCCCGGTGAACCAGGGTAGCGGACGGGACGTGTTGCCGTCAGAGTCCACTCCCGGGACCGACGCAAGGAGACACTCATGGCCGACCCCACCACCCGTCGTACCGTGCTCGCCGCCGGCGCCGCGACCCTCGCGGGCACCGCGCTCACCGCCTGCGGCACGGACGCCCCGAAGGAGAAGGAGGCCGCCGGCGCCCCGGACCAGCCCCAGGCCGCCGGCTCGCCGGCGCCCGAGGCGGCCGCGCCGGGCGGGAAGCAGGCGCTGGGCACCACCGCCGACATCCCGGTCGGCGGCGGCAAGGTCTTCAAGGAGCAGAAGGTCGTGGTCACCCAGCCCAAGGCCGGGGAGTACAAGGCGTTCTCGGCGGTCTGCACCCACCAGGGCTGTGCCGTCAGCTCGGTGAAGGACGGTCACATCGTCTGCCCGTGCCACCAGAGCCTGTTCAAGGTCGCCGACGGCTCGGTGGCGGGCGGCCCGGCCACCCGCCCCCTCCCGGCCGCGAAGATCACCGTGGAGGGCACGAACATCACCCTGGCCTAGCCGGACGGCGCGGCCCCCGGCCGCCGGCCGGGGGCCGCTACTGCTTCCGCCCGCGGGTCAGGCGGCGTGCGCCGAACAGCAGCACCGCCAGGCCCGCCAGCACCAGCCCGCCGACCGTGAGGTCACCGCGGTCCGATCCGGCCGCCGCCGCACCCGGGGTGCCCGCCGCGCCCGGGGCGGCGGTGGCCGACCCGCCCGGCTGCGCCGGGGACGGGGCGGGGGACGGCACCGGCACGGCCACCACCCGGCTGTTCTCGCCCTCCGCCCCGAACAGCAGGGTCCGCCCGTCCGCCGAGTACGTCACCGACTCCGCCTGGCCCTGCCAGGGCGCGTCCACCCGCTCGCCCTCGCCCTGCGGGCGGCCGTCCCGCCAGACGTAGGTCCGAGCCAGCAGGTAGCCGCGCAGGGTCAGGCGGGTGCCGTCCGGGGAGAACGCCCCGTCCGTCACCCACGGCACCTGGGCGATCCGCTTGAAGACGTTGCTGCCGTCCGTGCTGAGCTGCTCCGGGCCCTCGTAGAGGCCGCCGCCGTTCTGGTTCTTGCTGGCGATATAGGCCCGCCCGGTCACCGGATGGACCATCAGCGACTCGGCGTCCCGGGGGCCGTCCTCGTAGCGCACCGTGAACTGCGTCGCCTTGACCGTCCGGTCGCCGAGCTCCGTGGGCTCGGGGAACCGGTAGATCCACACGTGGTCCCAGGTGCCGCCCCGGTTGTCGCCGATGTCCCCGAGGTACAACTGCCCGTCCGGGCCGAGCGAGATCGCCTCCACGTCCCGGGGCACGCCGATCCCGGTGAGGGTGATCCGCGCCACCGTGCGGCCCGTGGCGCCGTCGACGCCGTACACGTACGGGCCGTCGTCGCTGTCGTTGTGCGTCCAGTACACGCCCGGATGGCGCTTGCTGGCCGCCAGGCCGCTGGACTCCTTGATCCGGGCGTCGCCGATCGTGAACGAGGACGCGGTCTGCGGGCCCTCCGCGGCCGGGGCGGCGGCCGCCGGGAGCGCCGGCAGCACCGGGAGCGCCGGGAGCAGGGCCAGCGTCGCGGCGGCGAGGACGGAGGTCAGCGAAAGCGGTCGCATGTGCCCAGACTGCCAGGCCGTCCGCCCAAGATCGGCGTGTCCGGCATCACAGCGGTGGCCGGCGTCGGATCCGCGATGATGACCGGATGCGTTTCATGTTCGTCGGCGACTCCATGACCATCGGACGCGCCGGCGACTTCACCTGGCGCTACCGGATGTGGCAGCACCTGGTGGCGACCTTCGACGGCCCGTTCCAGATCGTCGGGCCGCGCAGCGCGCTCTACGACGTCCACGCCGACGAGGCCGTCAGCCACGACTACGCCGACCCGGCCTTCCCCGAGCGGGCCCGCCGGCACCTGGCCGGCTGGGGCGAGGGCTGGCAGCACATGGCCCCGGTCATCGGCGGGGCCGTCGCCGCCCACCGCCCCGACGTGCTGCTGGTCTCCCTGGGCCTGATCGACCTCGGCTTCTACACCCTGGCCGACGAGACGGCCGAGAACGCCCGCCGGTTCGTCGCCGCCGCGCGCGAGGCCCGCCCCGGCGTCCGCATGGTGCTGCTCCCGGTCATACCCAACGTCCGGGCCGAGTCCGACGCGCCGTTCGCCGCCGAGTGCGCCCGCTTCAACGAACTGCTGGCCAAGGCCGTCGCGGACCTGTGCACGGACGCCTCTCCGATCCTCCTGGGCGCCCGCCCGCAGGACTACGACATCCACCACGACACCTACGACGGCACCCACCCCAACGCCTCCGGCGAACACCGCCTGGCAGGCGAGTTCGCCGCCGTCCTCCACCAGGCCTGGGGCATCGGCGACCACTACACCGGAACCGCGGGGCCGTAGCACGGGGGTACTTGCTTCGAGTCCACTCGAAGCAGTTGGCTTGGGCCCCATGAAGTACACGCAGCTCGGACGCACCGGACTCAAGGTCAGCCGACTCGTACTCGGCACGATGAACTTCGGCCCCCAGACCGGGGAGGCCGACAGTCACGCTCTCATGGACGCCGCGCTGGACGCGGGCATCAACTTCTTCGACACCGCCAACGTCTACGGGTGGGGCGCCGACAAGGGCCGCACCGAAGAGATCATCGGCAGCTGGTTCGCGAAGGGCGGCCGCCGCCGCGAGAAGGTGGTCCTGGCCACCAAGGTCTACGCCAACATGGCCCCCGAGGGCGAGAGCTGGCCCAACTACGACCGGCTGTCGGCGGTGAACATCCGGCGCGCCGTCGACGCCAGCCTCCAGCGGCTGGGCACCGACCACATCGACCTCTACCAGTTCCACCACGTCGACCGGAACACCCCGTTCGAGGAGATCTGGCAGGCGATCGAGGTCCTCGTCCAGCAGGGCAAGATCCTCTACGCGGGCTCCTCGAACTTTCCCGGCTACAAGATCGCCCAGGCCAACGAGATCGCCGCCCGGACCGGCCGGCTCGGGCTGGTCAGCGAGCAGTGCCTGTACAACCTCGCCGAGCGGCGGGCCGAGCTGGAGACGATCCCGGCCGCCCAGGAGTACGGGCTCGGGGTCATCCCGTGGTCGCCGCTGCACGGCGGGCTGCTGGGCGGGGCGATCCGCAAGGCGGCCACCGGCGGCCGGTCGGCCTCCGGGCGCTCCGCCGACGCCCTGGCCAACACCTCGGTCCGGGCGCAGGTGCAGGCGTACGAGGACCTGCTGGACAAGCACGGGCTGGAGCCGGGGGAGGTGGCGCTGGCCTGGCTGTTGACGCGGCCGGGGGTCACCGGGCCGATCGTGGGTCCGCGGACGGCCGAGCAGCTCGACTCCGCGCTGCGGGCGGTCGAGCTGGAGCTGTCGGAGGAACTGCTGGCCGGGCTGGACGAGATCTTCCCCGGGCCGGGTCCGGCGCCGGAGGCCTTCGCCTGGTAGGGCGGGCGCCACCACGGTGACGGGTGCCGCGGTGGTGGGCGGGCGCCGGCCGCGGACGGGCGCCGGCGCGGTTACCTGAGCGCGGAGGCGGCTGCCACGACGACGAACATCAGCACGAGCACGCCCGCCATCACGCGGTTTCTGGTCTTGGGATCCACCCGTCGAGCCTAACGCGGGCGGCCCCGTGCCTCGCACCGAGGTCCGGGGCCGCCCCCATGGGCGGACGTCGGCGCAGGTCAGCCCCGCAGCCGCCAGGAGCCGACCACCTCGTAGCGCGGCTGCGCCCCGGGGGCCCCGCCGCCCGGGAGGTTGCTGCGCACCAGGTGCAGTTCCTCGACGGGCCACGGCGTGCCCTCGAAGCCGGCGAAGGCCTCGACGTACGGGCGCAGGTCCACCTCGGTACGGGCCCGGGCCACGGTGAGGTGGGGGTGGTAGCTGCGGTGCTGCTCCATCGGGATGCCGGAGCGGCGGGCGGCGGCGTCCGCCCGCTCGGCCAGCAGCCGCAGCGTGTCCAGGTCTCCGGCGGCCCCCGTCCACAGCGCCCGGTGGGCGAACCGCCCGCTGCCGTGCAGCCGCAGCACGAAGGGCGCGGTCCGCCCGGCCGCCCGCTCCAGCCGGACCTGTAGCTCGGGCAGCGGCCCCTCACCGACCTCGCCCATGAAGGCGAGCGTGAAGTGCCACCCCTCCTGGGCGGTCCACCGCAGCGCCTCGTCGTGCGGCAGGCCCTGGACGACCTCGCGCAGCTCCGCCACGGCGGCCGGCGGGGGCAGGACGGCGGCGAACAGTCTCATGGCCCGCAGCGTAGGCGGGTCAGGCCACGCGGACCAGTTCGCGCTGCGGCCGGTTCGGGACGAACGTCACCCCACGGCGGCTGACCTGGAGGTGCAGGTCGCCCACCCGGGCCAGGACCAGGCCGATCGCGACGGCCGCGGCCAGGGAGACCGCGCCGCCGGCGGCCATGCCGATCCGGGCGCCGTAGTGGTCCGTGACCCAGCCGACCAGCGGGGCGCCGACGGGGGTGCCGCCGGTGAACACCATCATGTACAGGGCCATCACCCGGCCCCGCATCTCGGGGTCGGTGGCCATCTGCACGCTGGAGTTGGCCACGACGTTGACCGTCAGGCCGAACATGCCGATCGGCACCATCAGGGCGGCGAACAGCCAGAACCCGGGCGCGAACGCACCGGCGACCTCCAGCACGGCGAACGCCACCGCCGCCGCGACCAGCAGCCGCAGCCGGCCGGGGCCGCGCCGGGCGGCCAGCAGCGCGCCGATCAGGGAGCCGACCGCGAGCAGCGTGTTGAACAGGCCGTAGGTGCCGGCGTCGCCGTGGAAGACGTCGTCGGCGAAGGCCGCCAGCCAGATCGGGAAGTTGAACCCGAAGGTGCCGATGAACCCGACCAGCACGATCGGCCAGATCAGCTCGGGGCGCCGGGAGACGTACCGCAGGCCCTCGCGCAGCTGTCCCTTGGTACGGGGGCGGGGCGCGGTGCGCTGGAGCTCGTGGGTGCGCATCAGCAGCAGCCCGGTCACGGGGGCCAGGAAGGACAGGCCGTTGAGCAGGAACGCCCAGCCGGAGCCGAAGGCGGTGATCAGCACGCCCGCGACGGCGGGGCCGACCAGCCGGGCGGACTGGAAGTTGGCCGAGTTCAGGCTGACCGCGTTCGCGAGCTGCGCGGGTCCCACCATCTCGGAGACGAAGGACTGCCGTGCCGGGTTGTCGACGACCGTGACGAGGCCGAGCAGGACGGCGGTCAGGTAGACGTGCCAGACCTGGACGTGGCCGGTGAGGGTCAGGACGGCCAGGGCGATGCCCGTCAGGCCCATCGCCGACTGGGTGGCGACCAGCAGGGGCCGCTTGGGCAGCCGGTCGGCGAGGACGCCCCCGTAGAGGCCGAACAGCAGCATCGGCAGGAACTGCAGCGCGATCGTGATACCGACGGCCGATGCGGAGCCGGTGAGCGACAGCACCAGCCAGTCCTGGGCGATGCGCTGCATCCAGGTGCCGGTGTTCGAGACGAGCTGTCCCATCGCGAAGAGCCGGTAGTTCCGGATCTTCAGCGACGAGAACATCGACTTCGACGTCTCGGGTGTCGCAGGGGTGGATGGGGAAGTCTGTCCGGGTGCGGAGTGGTCTCCGTTTCCCGTACTCAAGGGCTTTCGCCTCCTCGCGTCGTAGCTACAGGTGCGCGAGCTTCTCCAGGACGGGGGCGGCCGCTTTCAGCTTGGCCCATTCGTCCTCGTCGAGCTCGGCCGCGAGCCGGGCCAGGAAGGCGTTCCGCTTGCGGCGGCTCTCTTCGAGCATCGCCTCGGCTTGCTCCGTCTGGGTGACCACCTTCTGGCGGCGGTCGTCCGGGTGCGGCTTCAGCTCGACCAGGCCCTTGGACTCCAGCAGCGCCACGATGCGGGTCATCGACGGCGGCTGTACGTGCTCGCGGCGGGCCAGCTCACCGGGGGTGGCGGTGCCGCACCGGGCGAGGGTGCCCAGCACCGACATCTCGGTCGGGCTGAGCGATTCGTCGACGCGCTGGTGCTTCAGGCGCCGGCCCAGCCGCATGACGGCCGAGCGGAGGTCGTTCACGGCGGCTTCGTCGTCGCCATGGGAGAGGTCGAGCATGTTCGTTAGCTTAACTCATTACTCTCGCTAAAGATGCCAGGTTACCCACTGGTCGGGTGACTCTTGCGTCACATCACCCGTACGGGTGAGAAGGTGCCGGAAAGCGACACGCGTCCACGGCCCGAGCCCCGACTCTGGCGGGCATGGGGACACATGTGCTGAGCATGCGCATAGACGGGGAGCTCCTGGAGCGGCTCCGGACTCATGCCGCCAAACGCGGAATGAGCGTCCAGGACTACGTGGTCCGGACGCTCATTCGCGACGACTTCGACGAGCGCTTCAAGTGCGCGGTCGAGGAGACGGAGAAGTTCTACGGCCTCACCTGAGGGCCGGGCGGCGGCCGGGCGAGGGCCGGGCCCTCGGGTGAGGCCGGGCCGGGATCAGGTCAGACCCAGTGCCGGCATCAGGTAGTAGAAGACGAACACCGCCGAGACGACGTACATCGCCACCGGCACCTCCCGGCCGCGGCCGGTCACCAGCCGCAGCACGGAGAAGCTGATGAAGCCGATGCCGATGCCGTTGGTGATCGAGTACGTGAACGGCATCATGACCATCGCCAGGAAGGCCGGCACGGCGATGGTGAAGTCGCTCCAGTCGATGTCCGTGACCGAGCCCGCCAGGATCAGGAAGCCCACCGCGATCAGCGCCGGGGTGGCGGCCTGCGACGGGACCATCGTGGCCAGCGGCGTCAGGAACAGCGCGCCCGCGAACAGACCGCCGGTGACCACGTTCGCCAGGCCCGTCCGGGCCCCCTCGCCGACCCCGGCCGTGGATTCCACGAAGCAGGTGGTGGCCGAGGAGGAGGTGGCGCCGCCGGAGGCGACCGCCAGGCCGTCGATCAGCAGGACCTTGTTGATGCCGGGGAAGTTGCCGTCCTTGTCCATCAGCTTGGCCTCGTCGCCGACGCCCAGGATGGTGCCCATGGCGTCGAAGAAGCAGGACAGCAGCACGGTGAAGACGAACAGGATGCCGGTCAGCAGGCCGACCTTGTCGAAGCCGCCGAACAGGCTGACCTGACCGACCAGCCCGAAGTCGGGCGCGGCCACCGGGTTGCCCGGCCACTGCGGCACGGTCAGGCCCCAGGCCTCGGCGGGCAGGTCGGCCACGAGCTGCACCACCACCGCGACCACGGTCATCGCGACGATGGAGATCAGGATGGCGCCGGGCACCTTGCGGATCAGCAGCGCGAGGGTGAGCAGCACGCCCAGGACGAAGATCAGCACCGGCCAGCCCTGGAGGTGGCCGCTGCCGCCGAGCTGGAGCGGGACGGTGGTGTGCGCGGCGTCCGGGATCCGGCTGACGAAGCCCGCGTCGACCAGGCCGATCAGCATGATGAACAGGCCGATGCCGATCGCGATGCCCTTGCGCAGGCCCAGGGGGACGGCGTTCATGACCCGCTCGCGCAGGCCGGTGGCGACCAGCAGCATCACCACGAAGCCGGCCAGGACCACCATGCCCATGGCGTCCGGCCAGCTCATCCGCGGGGCGAGCTGGAGGGCGACGACGGTGTTGACGCCGAGGCCGGCCGCCAGGGCGATCGGCACGTTGCCGATGACCCCCATCAGCAGGGTGGTGAAGGCCGCGGTGAGCACGGTGGCGGTGACCAGCTGGCCGCCGTCGAGCTGGTGGCCGTACATGTCCTTCGCGCTGCCGAGGATGATCGGGTTCAGCACGATGATGTAGGCCATCGCGAAGAAGGTGGCGAAGCCGCCGCGGACCTCGCGGGCCACGGTCGAGCCGCGCTCGGAGATCTTGAAGTAGCGGTCGAGTCCGCTGCCGCCCGAGGAGGGGGGCGTGGGGGCTGCCGCGGACGACGCGGGGGCCGAGGTGCTCATTCGGTCCTCTGATGGTTCGTTTAGTGGGTTCGCACGAGCGAATCCCGTCTGAGGCAAACCGTTTCAGTATGAACACATGAACGAAGTGACGTCCATCTCCGCGCGTAGATGCGCGAGCCCGGCACCTAAACTGGCCGCATGGCGAAATGGACCCCGAAGCACGAGGCACCCGAGCCCCTGGAGGGCCCGGTCGTCGCCACCATCACCGGCGGCACGATCCTCTGGTTCGTCCTGTTCGTCGTCCAGCTCCCCTTCTACGGCTGGTTCGCCGACCGCGACCTGCTGTGGTGGGTGTGGACCTGCGCCGCCGGCGGCGGCCTCGGCCTCATCGGCATCTGGTACGTCCGCGGCCGCGACGCGGCCCTGAAGCGGCATGCGGCGCAGGCCGCAGCCGGTGCCGGTGGCGGTGCCGGTGGCGGTGCCGGGGCGACTCCCGGCGCGGCGGACACCCCCTGACGGGCGGCGCGCCCCGCCCCTGACCGGCCGGCCGGCGTGCCGGCGGGGTGGACCGTAAGGACCGGTCGGGCCCTGCCCACCCCCTACCAACGAACGATTCGGGTCGTCCCAGGGTCGGATCTTCGGTCCCCTCGACGGGTGAAGGACCCGCACCCGCTTTACCGTCGAAAACATGACCCAGCGGGCGAAGATCGACCATGACGGTCCGGAAGGGACGGGCGGCGCCGCCATCGACGCGGGCGCCGAACTCGACCCCGTGCACCCGGTGCGCCCCCCGGCGCCCCGCTTCAAGCCGGCCGGCCTGTCCACGGCCGAGGTCGCCGAACGCGTGGCCCGCGGCGACGTCAACGACGTCCCCGTGCGCAGCAGCCGCTCCACCGCCGACATCGTCCGCGCCAACGTCTTCACCCGGTTCAACGCGATCATCGGCGTGCTCTGGCTGATCATGCTCCTCGTCGCGCCGATCCAGGACACCCTCTTCGGCTTCGTGATCATCGCCAACACCGGTATCGGCATCATCCAGGAGCTGCGCGCCAAGAAGACCCTCGACGGGCTCGCGGTCATCGGCGAGGCCAAGCCGAACGTCCGGCGCGACGGCCGTACCGCCGAGATCTCCACCTCGGAGATCGTCCTCGACGACGTGGTCGAGCTCGGACCGGGCGACAAGGTCGTCGTGGACGGCGTCGTCGGCGAGGCCGACGGCTTGGAGATCGACGAGTCCCTGCTGACCGGCGAGGCCGACCCGGTCCTGAAGAAGCCGGGCGACCCGGTCATGTCGGGCTCGTTCGTGGTCGCCGGCGGCGGCGCGTTCACCGCCACCAAGGTCGGCCGCGAGGCCTACGCCGCCCAGCTCGCGGAGGAGGCCTCCCGGTTCACGCTGGTCCACTCCGAGCTGCGCTCCGGCATCTCCACCATCCTCAAGTACGTGACGTGGATGATGATCCCGACCTCGATCGGCCTGATCATCAGCCAGCTCGTGGTGAAGGACGACAACCTCAAGGACGCCGTCGCCCGGACCGTCGGCGGCATCGTCCCGATGATCCCCGAGGGCCTGGTCCTGCTGACCTCCGTCGCCTTCGCCATCGGTGTGGTCCGGCTCGGCCGCAAGCAGTGCCTGGTGCAGGAGCTGCCCGCCATCGAGGGCCTGGCCCGGGTGGACGTGGTCTGCCTGGACAAGACCGGCACCCTCACCGAGGGCGGGATGGACGTCACCGAACTGCGCCCGCTGGGCGGCGCGGACCCCGTCTACGTCGAGACGGTGCTCGGCGCGCTCGGCGAGTCCGACCCGCGCCCGAACGCCAGCCTCCAGGCGATCATCGACGCCTACCCCGACCGCGAGGACTGGCGCTGCACCGAGTCCCTGCCGTTCTCCTCCGCCCGCAAGTACAGCGGCGCCAGCTTCAGCGAGGGCGACGGCGAGGACTCCGTCTGGCTGCTCGGCGCCCCCGACGTCCTGCTGCCGGCCGGCGATGCGGCCCTGAAGGAGATCGACACCCTCAACGAACAGGGGCTACGGGTCCTGCTGCTGGCCCGGGCGACCCGCGAGCTGGACGATCCGGCGGTCGCCACCGGGGCCCGCCCCACGGCCCTGGTCGTCCTCGAACAGCGGCTGCGGCCGGACGCCGCGGACACCCTGCGCTACTTCGACGAGCAGAAGGTGCACGCCAAGGTCATCTCCGGCGACAACGCCGTCTCGGTCTCCGCGGTGGCCGGCAAGCTGGGCCTGCCCGGTGCCGAGAACACCGTGGACGCCCGCAGCCTGCCCGCCGACCGGAGCGAGATGGCCGAGGCCCTGGACCGCAACGCCGTCTTCGGCCGGGTCACCCCGCAGCAGAAGCGGGACATGGTCGGTGCGCTGCAGTCCCGTGGGCACACCGTCGCCATGACGGGCGACGGCGTCAACGACGTCCTGGCCCTCAAGGACGCCGACATCGGCGTCGCCATGGGCTCGGGCTCGGAGGCCACCCGGGCGGTCGCCCAGATCGTGCTGCTGAACAACTCCTTCGCCACGCTGCCGTCGGTGGTGGCGGAGGGCCGCCGGGTGATCGGCAACATCACCCGGGTCGCCACCCTCTTCCTGACCAAGACGGTCTACTCGGTCCTGCTGGCGATCCTGGTGGTCTGCTGGCAGGTGGAGTACCCCTTCCTGCCCCGCCACCTGACCCTGCTGTCCACGCTCACCATCGGTGTGCCGGCCTTCTTCCTGGCCCTGGCACCCAACAAGGAGCGGGCCAAGCCGCACTTCGTCCGCCGGGTCATGCGGTACGCCGTCCCCGGCGGGGTGCTGGCCGCCGTCGCCACCTTCGTGACGTACCTGATCGCCCGCTCGTACTACTCCGGCGAGGGCGCCCTCCAGGCCGAGACCAGCGCGGCCACCCTGACACTGTTCCTGACCTCGATGTGGGTCCTGGCGATCATCGCCCGCCCGTACACCTGGTGGCGCCTGGCCCTGGTCGGCGCCATGGGCGCGGCCTTCCTGGTCGTCCTGCTCGTGCCCTGGCTCCAGGACTTCTTCCAGCTCAAGCTGGTCGGCGTCACCATGCCCTGGCTGGCCGTCGCCGTCGCGGCCGCCGCCTCGGCCCTGATCGAGCTCACGTTCCGCCTGGTCGACCGCCGCTTCCCGGCGTGACGACGCCGTGACCGACGGCGCGCCGTGCCCGGCCCGGCGGTGGGCGGGCGGAGGGGTTGTGGTGGGCCATCCGGGCGGCCGCTGTGTGTCGGCCGCCCGCGCGCGGGAACGGCTCTCTACCTTCCGTGGGTGTACCTCCCGCACCTGCGAAAGGCCACCGCCGTGAAGCGCACCGCCCGTACCGCCGCCCGCGCCCTGACCGTCCTCGCCGCCAGCGCGGCGCTCGGACTCTTCGCCGGCGCCGCGCCGGCGGCCGCCGACGAGGACGGCACGACGTACGTGTTCGTCGTCGGCAGCCAGGTCTGGCAGACCGCCCAGGACGACATCTTCAACGCCGGCCGGGAGAACACCGTCGGCTCCCACAACGGGGGCGCCGGCAGCGCCTCCGCCCTGGCCGGGTTCCGCAGCATGACGGTCACCGACTGGACGAAGTCCTTCTAGCCGCCGGCCGCGGCCGGCGGCCGCACTAGTCGAACCACCTGTCCCGGGCCAGTTCCGCGGTCCGGGACGGGTCCTCCAGGAGGGCCGCCACCTCGAAGCGGCGCGGCCACTGGGCGCACGCCCAGGCCAGGCCGGCCGCGACGCCCTCCAGGGTGGAGGCGTGCAGGACGCCGTCCGGGGTGAGGCGCCAGTCCAGCTCGACCCCGCCCGCCACCAGCTCCTCGTGCTCCAGGTACGTCCGCGGGGTCGCCGGACCCAGCAGCACCCGGACCGGCTCCGGCACCTCGTGCTCCTCGCCCGGCGTGGTGACCTCCGCCGGGACCGTCTCCGACAGACGGCGGACCTGGAGCAGCTCGGCCAGCTCCGCCGCCCGCGCCGGGGCCACCGGCAGCAGCGGCAGCCCGCCGGTCAGCGGCAGCAGGTCCGGCGCGTCCGCGACCACCGCCTCGGCCGCGTCCACGACCACCACCTCGCCGTCCACCACCGCGCGCAGCTCGTCGGGCAGCGTGACCTGCTCCGGGTCCAGCTCGGCCAGCGCCCCGTACAGGGCGTGCAGCTGGCGGCCCGTCACCTCCCGCTCGGAATCGGCCAGCCGGCCCAGCAGCTCGGCCGCACCGCCCGGCTCGTCCAGCAGGGCCGCCACCGAGGTCCGTACGCCCAGGGCCCGCAGCACCTGCTCGTCCTCGAAGCCGGTGGCGTCGGCGGAGTCGTACAGCCCCTCCAGCAGCGGATCGCCGCCGGCCGCGCGCAGACCGGCCGGGCGCCGCCCCTCCAGGACCGGGTGGTCGCGCAGCCACCAGGCGGTGTACGGGCGGACGTTCTGCGTGGTGCCGTCGGGCAGCAGCACCCGCACCGGCTGGGTCAGCGCGTCCCGCAGCGGCGGCCGGGCCAGCAGGGCCAGGGCCTCGCGCCACTTGTCGTCGTCGACCAGGTCCAGGTCCCGTACGGCGACCAGCTCGGTCGCGACCGGGGGCACGGGGCTGTCCGGGAGCTGGTCCAGGACGTCCTCGCACCACACGTCGACCGCGTCGAGCAGCCCGGCGTCGTCGGGCTCGGGGAAGTCGCCGTCGCGCGGCTCCAGTTCGTCCGGGTCCAGCACCACGTCGGTGGTCCGCACGAGCTGGAAGTCGGCCAGCACCCCGCAGGCGGTCAGCGGCTGTGCGCCCCACCGCTCGGCCAGCTCGCCGTCCACGAAGCCGAGTTCGTCCTCGCGCACGACCGCCGCGAAGGGGCTGCCGGGCAGGACGAGTTCGGCCGCCGGAGCCAGTTCGCCGTCCTCGTCGGGCAGGGCGAGCGCGCCCAGCCACGGCTCGTCGCCGGGCTCCAGGCCGGCGTCCCGGACCAGGCCGAGGACGATCTCGGCCAGCTCCTCCGGGTCCAGGGCGTCCTCGTCCCAGATCTCCCCGGCGTCCAGGGAGGCCGCGACCGCGGCCCGTACCTGCGGGGTGGTCAGCACCGCCCGCGGGTTGGCCGGGACCGCGCCGAGCTTCTCCAGCAGCGGGTGCGCGGCGTCCGGGTGGGCGATCCTCAGGCCGATCCGGGTGAGCCCGGCCGGGGTGTCCGGGCCGGGCAGCAGGATGTGCCGGGGGCCGATCGCGGCCCGGACCGGGCCGCCGGCGGGCTCGCCCTCCCGGGCGGGCTCCGCCGCCAGCGGCACGGGCAGCCCGGTCAGCCGGTCGGGGTCCACCCCGGCCAGCGAGTCGTAGAGCCGGTACCACCACTGCGGGGACCGGTCGATGCCCGCGATCCGCTCGATGGCGTCGCCCAGCGGCAGCCGCCCGACGCCCAGCGCGCGCAGCTCGGACCGCCGCTCCAGGCCGGCCGGCAGCAGGGTGGGCAGCACCTCGGCGAGCACCCGTACGGTCTCGGCGCCGGCGCCCTCGACGACCTCGGCCTCGAACGGGCGCAGCGCGACCAGCTCCTCCGAGGGCGCCGCGGGCGCGAGGAACGCCGTGCGGGGCAGCCGCTGGAGGATCGCCGCGCGCAGGGCGCCGTCCAGCGCGCCCTGCCCCAGCGGGCCGGGCACCAGGTCGACCAGGCCGGTGCTCACGGGCCGCCACCCGCCGAGCAGTTCGGCGTAGGCCTCGGCCGCCCGCTCCACCAGGAAGTCGGTCAGCGGGCCCGGCGCCGGGTGCCGGCGGGCGGTGTCCAGCGGCAGGCTGGCGATCAGCAGCGCGGGGATGCCGAGCGGCTCGTCGGTCGGGGTGGGCGCGTGCACCACGGGCGCGGTGCCGGGGCGCAGCGGTGCGCCCTCGGCGTCCACCGGCACCGCCCAGGAGACGGTCCAGTACGGGCGCAGCCGCTCCTCCACCGGACGGTCGGCGAGCAGCGCGGGGTCGAGGGTGCCGTGGTGGCGGACGGTGCGCCAGTGGCGTACCTGTCCGGCGCTGTCGTCGATGACGGTGAACGCGCCGTCGGTGCGGCGGGTCAGCGTACGGATGCCCTCGGGGGTCTCGACCACCAGCTCGTCCAGCCCGGGCAGGGTCAGCAGCAGGGCGTCGTCGACCGCGGCGAGCAGCCGGCGGACCAGGTCCTCGGCGGCGGCGTCGCGCAGCGGCAGCACGACCACGGTGTCGTAGCCCTCGGGCGCGATGCCCTCGGCGGCCAGCGGCAGCCGCAGCAGCGGGACGTGGCCGTCGCGGCGGCGCAGTTCGTCGCCGAGGCCGGGGCTGTGCCGGGCGGTGTCGGCAGCCAGTTCCCGCGCCTCGGCCAGGGACCAGCGGACGCCGCCGTGCCGGCCGAGCACGGCGGGCTCGTCGGACACCGCGAGGACGGCGGCGAAGCCGACGCCGAACCGGCCCACGGACTGCCCGTCCGGGTCGGCGGCCGGCTCCCGCTTGGCGGAGGCGCGCAGGGTGCTCAGGGACTCCACACCGGTGGCGTCCAGCGGAGCGCCGGTGTTGGCGGCGGCGAGCACCGGGTGTCCGCCCTCGACCGGGTGCACGGTCAACCGGAGCCGGCCGGGTACCCCGGCGCGGGCGGCGGCGTCGGCGGCGTTCTGGGCCAGCTCGACCACGAGCCGGTCCCGGTAGCCGCCGAGCGCCAGGTCCTCCTCGGCGTTGGCGTCCTCGCGGAACCGGGCCGGCGAGGCCGCCCACGCGTCGAGCACCCCGCGCCGCAACCTGGCCGTGCCGAAGGGGTCGACGCCGCCCGGGGCTGCCGTCACTCGCACGCTCACGCCGCTGCCTCCTTGATCCTGGGACCCCGAAGGTATCGTGCGCCGGACCGCCGCCGGACAACGGCCGGTGGGCTGCGCCTTGCCGGTGAGGTGGGCGAACACCACCACGTTGGCCCCGGCGACGGGCGGCCCGTCACCGGGGCCTGGATGCGTGGGGCACCGAGGTCAGAGACGCTCGATGACGTAGTCGATGCAGCCGGTCAGCGCCTCGACGTCGGCCGGGTCGATCGCCGGGAACATCGCGATGCGCAGCTGGTTGCGGCCCAGCTTCCGGTACGGCTCGGTGTCCACGATGCCGTTGGCGCGCAGCACCTTGGCGATCGCCGCCGCGTCGATGTCGTCGGAGAAGTCGATGGTGCCGATGACCGACGAGCGCTTGCCCGGGTCCGTCACGAACGGCGCCGCGTGCTTGGACGCCTCGGCCCAGCCGTACAGCGCGCTCGCGGAGGCCGCCGTCCGGGCGGTCGCCCAGTCCAGACCGCCCTGGCCGTTGATCCACTTGAGCTGCTGGTCCAGCAGGAACAGCGTGGCCAGCGCCGGCGTGTTGTACGTCTGGTTCTTCAGCGAGTTGTCGATCGCCGTCGGCAGCGAGAAGAACTCCGGCACGTGCCGGCCGGAGGCGTGCACGCGCTGCGCCCGCTCCAGGGCGGCCGGGGAGAACGCCGCCAGCCACAGGCCGCCGTCGGAGGCGAAGGACTTCTGCGGGGCGAAGTAGTAGACGTCGCTCTGGGTGATGTCCACCGGCAGACCACCGGCGCCCGAGGTGGCGTCGACCAGCACCAGCGCGCCCTCGTCGGCGCCCGCGACCCGCTCGATCGGGGCGGCGACACCGGTGGAGGTCTCGTTGTGCGTGAACGCGTACACGTCCACACCCGCCTCGGCCTGCGGCTCGGGGTGCGTGCCCGGGTCGGAGGAGATCACGGTCGGCTCGTCCAGCCACGGCGCGAGCTTGGCGGCCTTGGCGAACTTGGAGGAGAACTCGCCGAAGTTCAGGTGCTGCGACTTCCGCTCGATGAGCCCGTGCGTCGCGACGTCCCAGAACGCGGTGGAGCCGCCGTTGCCCAGGATCACCTCGTAGCCCTCGGGCAGCGAGAAGAGGTCCCGGACGCCCTGCCGCACCGAGCCGACCAGGTTCTTGACCGGGGCCTGGCGGTGGGAGGTGCCGAGCAGGGAGGTACCGGTGGCGGCCAGCGCGTCCAGCGCCTCGGTCCGCACCTTGGAGGGGCCCGCGCCGAAGCGTCCGTCGGCGGGCTTGATGTCAGCGGGAATCTGGATCTCAGCCACGGACGGAGGGTATCGGGTCCCGCCACGCCCTTCGGCCGGGCGTCCACCCGATGAGACGACCGGGACGGCCGGGACGGGCGCGTACGAACGCATACGGGCGCATACGGGCGTACCGCAGAAGGAAAGGAAAGGAAGAGGAAGGAAACGGAAGGAAAGGAAGGGGAAAGGAACGAGGATGGCGACCGATCTGGAACGGGCCCTGCGGGCCGCCGTCCGTGGCGAGGTGGACTTCGGGGCGACGGCCCGCGCCCTGACGACGATGGACGCGTCCAACTACCGGCGGGTGCCGCGGGGCGTGGTCGCCCCGCGCGACACCGAGGACGTGGCCCGCACCCTGGAGGTGTGCCGCGGGGCCGGCGTGCCCGTCGTCCCGCGCGGCGGCGGGACCTCCATCGCCGGGCAGGCCACCGGCGTCGGCGTGGTGCTCGACCTCACCCGGCACATGAACGGTTTGGTGTCCCTGGACCCGCAGGCCCGTACCGCGGTCGTCCGGCCCGGCCTGGTCCTGGACACCCTGCGGGCCGCCGCCCGCCCCCACGGCCTGACCTTCGGCCCGGACCCCTCCACCCACTCCCGGTGCACCCTCGGCGGGATGATCGGCAACAACGCGTGCGGCGCCCACTCCGTGGCCTGGGGCACCACCGCCGACAACGTGCTGGAGCTGGAGGTGCTCACGTACGGCGGTGGCCGGCACCGGATCGCGCGCGGCTGGCAGGGCGCCCCGCCGGGCCTGTCCGACCTGGTCGGGCACCACCTGGCCCTGCTCCGCACCGGCATGTCGGACCCGGCCGGCGGCCGACTGCCGCGCCGGATCTCGGGCTACGCGGTGGACGCCCTGCTCCCCGAGCGGGGGACGGACGTGGCCCGGGCCTTCTGCGGCAGCGAGGGCACCCTCGGCGTGCTGACCGAGGCGGTGGTGCGCCTGGTCGAACTGCCGCGCCGGCCCGCCCTGCTGGTGCTCGGCTACGCCGACGAGAGCGCGGCGGCCGACGCCGCGGCCGGGATCGTCGCGCACGGCCCGCTGACCGTGGAGGGCATGGCGGCCGACCTGGTGCGCGGCGCGGCCGGGCTGCCGCGCGGCGGGGCCTGGCTGTTCGTGGAGATGCCGGACGAAGGCGCCGCCCGGGCCCTGGCCCGGGTGGCGGACGCGGTGGACCGGCGGGTGGTCGTGGACCCGGCGCAGCAGCGCGCCCTGTGGCGGATCCGGGAGGACGCGGCGGGCACCGCCACGCGCACCCCCGACGGTGGTGACGCCTGGCCCGGCTGGGAGGACTGCGCGGTCCCGCCGGCCCGCCTGGGCGCCTACCTGCGGGAATTCCGGGCCCTCCTCGCGGCGCACGGCCTGCGGGGCACCCCGTACGGGCACTTCGGCGAGGGCTGCGTACACGTCCGCATCGACTTCGACCTGGTGAGCGAGCGCGGGGTGGCCCGCTTCCGCGCCTTCTCGCAGGAGCTGGCCGACCTCGTGGTCTCCCACGGCGGCTCGTTGTCGGGCGAGCACGGCGACGGGCAGGCCCGGGCGGAACTGCTGCCGAAGATGTACGGGGCCGAGGTGGTCGAGCTGTTCGGTGCGTACAAGGACGTCTGGGACCCGGCGGGCGGCATGAACCCGGGCATGCTGGCCCGGCCCGCCCGGCTCGACGAGAACCTCCGCTTCACCGCCCTGCCGATGGCGCAGCCGCTGGCCCCCGAGGTGGCCCGCTGCGTGGGCGTGGCCAAGTGCCGCTCGGCCGGGGCCGGGGCGGGGGTGATGTGCCCGTCGTACCGGGTCACCGGCGAGGAACGGCATTCCACCCGGGGGCGGGCCAGGCTGTTGCACGAGATGCTGGTGGGCGAGGTGATCACGGACGGCTGGCGTTCCGAGGAGGTCGCCGAGGCGCTGGACCTCTGCCTGGCCTGCAAGGGCTGCCACCGGGACTGCCCGGTGGGGGTGGACATGGCCACGTACAAGTCGGAGTTCCTGGCCCGCCACTGGAAGGGGCGCCTGCGCCCCCGCTCCCACTGGACCCTGGGCAGCCTACCCACCTGGCTCCACCTGATCACCACCCTCCGAGCC
>NZ_RPRY01000142.1 GCF_003949795.1 Streptomyces sp. WAC06614 | reverse complement strand
GGGCCAGGGGGTGGATTCACCCGATCGGCCCTCTTCCGGTCGCCGGTCCCACCCGTTCGGCTCATGCTCGAAACGCCTGGTCGGACGCGTGGCGACCGCTGCGCACGACGCCCGGGCACCTGTACCACGAGGAAGGTGGCACCATGACGACCACTCCTGGCAGCACCCCGTCGGCGGGTGCCCCTGGCACGGCCGGCGGGCGACCGCCGACCCGATCCGGCAGCGGCAGCACCTGGGCGGCCGGCGGCACGGTGTTCGCCGGCGTGATGCTGGCGGTCAGCGGTGTCTTCACGCTCTTCGAAGGCATCGTCGCCCTGTCGAAGGACCAGGTGTACACAGTCATCAACGACTACATCTTCAAGTTCGACCTCACCGCCTGGGGCTGGATCCACCTCATCCTGGGCATCCTCCTGCTCGTCACGGGTCTCGCGATCCTCGCGGGCCAGAAGTGGGGCCGGATCCTGGGTATCGCCTTCGCGTCCCTGTCCGTGATCCTGCACTTCCTGTGGCTGCCGTACCAGCCGTTGTGGGCGATCGTCGCGATCGCGATCGCGGTGTTCATCATCTGGGCGCTGTGCACCGACAGCCGTGACGAGAACGTCCTCACAGGACCCTGACGTCCCCGAGGTGGCCGACGCGGCACCCCGCACCCACCGGTGGCCGGTTCCGTCCCAGGACGGGACCGGCCACCGGTTCGGGGGTCCCTTCCGGCACCGGCGTCCCTAGGCTGCATGCATACCGACTCAAGATCATCGTTCCCGGGGGGACCCATGTCTCAGCAGCCTCACCTCGTCCGGCCCCACCTCGTCCCGCAGCGCGGCGTCGACGCTCCGCGGGCCAGTCGCCGGACCCTGCTCGCCGGGCTGGTGGCGGCCGCGGTCGGCGGGCCGCTCCTGTCCTCGGCGGCGTCCGGTACGGCGTACGCGACCTCCGCCGACGACCTCTACAACTCCAACACCGACCTGTACCACTCGTTCCTCTCCTCCCCCGACCCGGCCGACGGCGAGGGCAAGGACTTCCAGCGGCGCTTCAAGCGCCACCAGATCGAGGACACCAGCAAGGACGGGCACCCCCCGTACATGCTGACGACGATCCTGGCGATCCACGGCGGCGGGATCGAGGTCGGCACGAGCGAGCTGTGCATGGGCATCGCCGGCTACGACCCGGAGTCGGGCGCCGTCTGGAAGCCGTACCCCGGACTGGCCGCGGGCGAGCCGGTCTACGACTTCTGGATGTTCGAGGGCATGCGCAGCTCCAGGAACTCGGAGCTGCACGTCACCTCCATCCACTGCGACGACCACATGGCCGTGTCGATGGCGGCGAGCAGCATGAACACGCTGAGCATCCACGGCCTCAAGTGGGAGCAGGCCTACCCCAAGTACGCGACCAACCCGGACGGACTGCCCGACAAGAAGGGCGTCGTCGTGGGCGGCCGGGACGGCTACTTCCGCGAGATCCTCACCACCCGCCTGCGCAACGCCGGCTTCCAGATCTTCCCGGGCACCGGGGACGTCAACGGGGACGAGGAGCTCAACATCTGCAACCGCACCATGAGCAAGCAGGGCGCCCAGCTGGAGCTCACCCGCGAGCTGCGCGACAGCTTCTTCTCCCCGACCGCCGACTCCCCCGCCGCCCGGGCCGCCTCCTGCAAGGAGAACGCCTCGTACAAGAAGTTCGTCCAGGCCTGCCGCGCAGCCATCGTCGAGCGCGAGCAGCTCCAGCGGGTGGAGGTCTTCATCGGCGCCTGAGCAGAGCGCCTCGTGGGCCTCGCGGCCCCTTGCGGGGCCCGCCGGGGTGTACCGGGCGGCGCGCCGCCCGGCCTTCCGCGCCCGGGCGCCGCGCACCTGCCAGGGTGGACGCGGCGGCCGGCGGCGATGCGCACCGGCCGCGCCGCGGCGCGCGCACGGGCGGGAGGCTCCATGGTGTCGGTCGGGAACACCCCGGTCCAGGACGCGTACGAGGAGACCGGCGGGCGCCGGGCGGCGACCGGGGCCCGGCTGCTGCGGCTGCTGTCCACCACCGATCACAAGGTGATCGGGTACCTGTACCTGGTCACGGCGTTCGGGTTCTTCCTGTTCGGCGGGATCCTGGCCCTGCTGATGCGGGCGGAGCTGGCCCGGCCGGGGCTGCAGCTGGTCTCGGCGGAGCAGTACAACCAGCTGTTCACCGTGCACGGCACCGTCATGATGCTGCTGTTCGCCACCCCGACCTTCACGGGCTTCGCCAACGCGGTGATGCCCCTGCAGATCGGGGCGCCGGACGTGGCCTTCCCCCGGCTGAACGCCTTCACCTACTGGGTGTACCTGTTCGGCGCGCTCACCGTGGTCAGCGGCTTCCTCACCGCCAACGGCTCGGCCGCGTTCGGCTGGTTCGCGTACGCGCCGCTCAACAGCAGCGTCTACTCCCCGGGGATCGGCGCCGACCTGTGGATCATGGGGCTGGTGGTGTCCGGGCTGAGCACCATCCTCGGCTCGGTGAACTTCGTCGCCACCATCGTGTGCCTGCGCGCACCCGGGATGACCCTGTTCCGGATGCCGATCTTCACCTGGAACGTGCTGTTCACCTCGATCCTCGCGCTGCTGGCCTTCCCCGTGCTGGCCGCCGCCCTCCTCGCACTGGAGGCCGACCGCAAGCTCGGGGCGCACGTCTTCGACTCGGCGTACGGCGGGGCCCTGTTGTGGCAGCACCTGTTCTGGTTCTTCGGGCATCCGGAGGTGTACATCGTGGCGCTGCCGTTCTTCGGCGTCGTCAGCGAGATCCTGCCGGTGTTCAGCCGGAAGCCGATCTTCGGGTATGCGGCGCTGGTCGGCGCGACGATCGCCATCACGGGCCTGTCCGCCACCGTGTGGGCGCACCACATGTTCGCCACGGGTGCGGTGCTGCTGCCGTTCTTCTCCCTGCTGTCGTTCCTGATCGCGGTGCCCACCGGGGTGAAGTTCTTCAACTGGATCGGCACGATGTGGAACGGCTCGCTCTCCTTCGAGACGCCGATGCTGTGGTGCGTCGGCTTCCTGGTGACCTTTCTCCTCGGCGGGTTGACCGGGGTGCTGGTGGCCTCGCCGCCCCTGGACTTCCAGCTCACCGACGGCTATTTCGTGATCGGCCACCTGCACTACGTGCTGTTCGGCACGATCGTCTTCGCGACGTTCGCCGGGTTCTACTTCTGGTGGCCCAAGTTCACCGGGCGGATGCTCGACGAGCGGCTGGGGAAGATCCACTTCTGGACCTTGTTCGTCGGCTTCCAGATCACCTTCCTGGGCCTGCACTGGCTCGGTGAGCAGGGCATGCCGCGCCGGTACGCCGACTACCTGGCCGCGGACGGGTTCACCCTGCTCAACAGCGTCTCCACGGTCGGGGCGTTCCTGCTGGGCCTGTCCACCCTGCCGTTCCTGTACAACGTCTGGCGCACCGCCCGGTACGGGGTCCGGGTGACGGAGGACGATCCGTGGGGGTGGGGGCGGTCGCTGGAGTGGGCCACCTCGTGCCCGCCGCCCCGGCACAACTTCGACCAGCTGCCCCGGATCCGCTCCGACTCCCCCGCTTTCGACCTGCACCACCCGGAGGTGAGTGCCTGATGCGGGCGGAGGCGTGGCTGTTCACGGGCGTGGCGCTGTTCTTCGCCGTCACCGGCGGGGTCTACGCCGCCTTCTCCTCCGACCCGGCGGGAATCGCCGCGCTGATGGTGTCCCTGCTGATGTCGGGGCTGGTGGCGCTGTTCCTGTGGCGGCAGGCGGGCCGGGCCGGGCCGCGCCCCGAGGACGATCCGACGGCCGAGGTCGCGGCGGCGGGCGGCCGCCGGTTCTTCTTCCCGGCGCGCAGCCTCGCCCCCGTGTGCACGGCGGCCGGTACGGCCCTGGTCGGTGTGGGCGTGGCCCAGGGGCTGTGGTTGGCCCTGATCGGGTTCGGGGTGCTGGCGCCGGGCGTCTACGGGTTCGTGTTCCGCGGCGGGGAATGGTCGGGGTAGCCGCCCCCGTCCGAGCCGTCGTGCCCGTCCTGGCCGTCGTACCCGCCCGGCCCTTCGTGCCCGCCGGGCCCGTCGTACCCGCCCGGCCCGTCGTACCCGTCGGGGCCGTCCGGCCCCGCCATCAGCAGCGCGATCCGCCGCCGGCGCTCCCGCGTCATCGGCCGCGGCAGCGGATCCCCGAAGTACCAGCGGCTCACGGCCCGCCGCAGCCGGCCCGCGGGAGGCGGGCCCTCCCGGTCCGCGGGCGGCGCGGGCAGGGGCCGGGGGGCGAGGTCGAGCTGGCGGACGTAGGCCTCCTCCAGGGGGACGGGGGCGTGCTGCGGGTGGTAGCCGCCCTCGACCGACTGGACGACGACTCCGGTCTCCGCCCCGGCCGTGACGAGCCGGACGTCCCGCGCCTGGAGGGCCAGGCACAGCCGGCGGGTCACCCAGAAGGACAGGGGCGGCAGCACGAACAGGGCGCCGCGCAGGGTCCAGGTGAGGGCCGGGAGGGGGACCTCGGTGATGAACGCGATCAGGTCCTGCGCTCCGGCGAGCAGCAGCACCAGGTAGCCGCTCAGGACGGATACGCCGAGGGCGGTCCGGGCGGGCCGGTTGCGGGGGCGGTCGCACAGGTGCCGCTCCCCGCCGGCCGCGCCGAGCCGGCGTTCGAGGAACGGGTAGAGGTAGAGGCCGGTGAACAGCAGGCCCGGCAGCACCACCCCGGCGACCAGCGGGTTCCACAGGAGGGTGTGGCCGAAGGCCCGGGTCTCCGTCCCGGGCATCAGCCGCAGCGCGCCCTCCAGGAACCCGACGTACCAGTCCGGCTGGGAACCGGTGGAGACGATGTCGGTGCGGTACGGCCCGTACGCCCAGACGGGGTTGATCTGCGCGAGGGCGGCGAGCGCCGCGGTCACCCCGGCGACGGCGAAGAACAGCCCGGCGGACTTGGCCGTGTAGTGCGGGAAGAGGGGTGGCCCCACGGCGTTGCGGCCGGTGCGGCCCGGCCCGCCCCACTGGGTGTGCTTGAGCCGGACCACCAGCAGCAGGTGCAGCGTGACCAGACCGACGAGCAGGCCCGGGACCAGCAGGATGTGCACGGGGTAGAGGCGGGGCACGATGTCGTGCCCGGGGTACTGGTCGCCGAAGACGAGGAACGACACGTACGTGCCGACGACCGGCAGGGACAGCATGATCCCCTGGGCGGTCCGCAGCCCGGTCCCGGACAGCAGGTCGTCGGGGAGCGAGTAGCCGGCGAACCCCTCGACGAGGGCCAGCAGGAACATGGTGACGCCCACCGCCCAGTTGGCCTCGCGGGGCCGGCGGAACGCCCCGGTGAAGAACACCCGCAGCAGGTGGGCGCCGATGGCGAAGACGAACACGAGCGCGGCCCAGTGGTGCATCTGACGGATCAGCAGGCCCCCGCGGACGTCGAAGCTGATGCGCAGGGTGGAGGCGTAGGCCTGGGAGACCGACAGGCCGTCCAGCGGGGTGTAGGCGCCGTGGTAGACGGTGTGCCGGAGGGAGGGGTGGAAGAAGAAGGTCAGCCAGGTGCCGGTGAGCAGGAGCACGAGCAGGCTGTAGAGGGCGATCTCCCCGAGCAGGAACGACCAGTGGTCCGGGAAGGCCTTGCGCACCCCGCTCCGTAGCACCTCGGCGAGCGGCAGTCGCGCGTCGAGCCTGCGCAAGTTCCGCCGGGCGGTCCGGCGGGCCCGGTGCGCGGCCCGCGCCTTCGTCCTCGACAGCACCACCGTCCGGACCCCTTCCCGTCGCCCTCCGCAAGCGAGCATGGCCGCTCGTGCGGGGCGGGGCGGGAGGGCGCGCGGGCGCCGAACGGGTGAGTTGCCCCGCGTCGGCCCGGCTCCCGCAGGAGTCGGGAGCCGGGCGGCCCCAAGAATCTGGGGGTGCGGCCGAGGAAGGGGAGGCGCATGCGCAGCACGGTGGTGAAGGTGTGCGCGGAGTGGGCGGTGCTGGTGGGGATCACGCTGGTCCTGATCACTTCGCCCGGGCCGGTCGAGTACGCGGTGGCGGCCGTGGGGGCCGCCGGTGCCACGGCCGTCGCCCGCCGTATGCGCCGCCTGGCGGACGTCCGGGTCCGGGGCCTGGACGGGCTCCTGCCCGCGCTGGCGCGGCTGCCCCTGGCCGCGGTGCGGGGCGCGGCCGTGCTGGCGTACGCGACCGTACGCCCCCGCGCCGTGGGCGCCCGTACCGGGCGGATCCGGCTGCGGGAGGGGGCGGACCCGGGGTGGGCGGCGCTGGTGCTGGGCTGGTCGGCCGACACGTGCGTGGTGGAATTCCCGCGGGGCCGGCCGGACGAGGTGGTCGTGCACCGGCTGGGCCGGCCGGCGGGCGGGCCCGCGGAGGTCCTGGGCCGGTCCGGCGGTGGCCGGTGAACGCCTGGGCGGTGGCGGCGCTGGTCCTGCTCGTCGGGCCGGCGCCGGTGGGTGTGTGGGCGGCGGCCCGGGGCAGTGCGGTCGAACGGCTGGTGGGCGTGGCCCTCGCCGGGACCGTGGCCGGGACCGTGCTGTTGCTGCTGCCGATGGCGTACGGCCGGCCGTCGTACCAGGACCTGGCCCTGGTGTGCGCCGTGCTCTCCCCCGCCGGGGTCCTGGTCCTCACGCGTTTCGCGGGGACCGGGCGGCCGCCGGGCGAGGAGGGCTGAGGTGGCCGCCGGTCACGCCGTGGCGCTGGTCCTGCTGTGGACGGGCGTCGCCTGTGTGCTGCTGTCCGCGCCGGCACTGGTCCGGCTCCACGGCGGCTACGGGCGGCTGCACGCCCTGGCTCCCGCGAGCGGGCCGGGCGTGCTGCTGGTCGCGGCCGCCGTGGCGGTGGAACAGGGCGTCGGCCGGGCCGCGGTCAAGACGCTGCTGATCGGGCTGCTGCTGTCCGTCGGCGGCACCGTGAGCACGATCGCGGTCGGCCAGGCCACCACCCGGGCCCGGCGGGGCGGCCGTGGCTGACGCGCTGATCGTGGTCTGCCTGCTGCTCGTCGTGGTGTGCGCGACCGTGGCCGTGCTGTGCCGGGAACCGGCGTGGGGACGGGAACCGGCGTGGCGACAGGAACGGGCGCGGTGACGGTCACGGGCGTGGGAGCGCAGGGTGAGGGACCGCAGCCGGCTGGTGCTGTTCGCCCTCGGTGCCCCGGTCGTCGGGGCCTTCTTCGCCGCGGCCTGCGTCCGGCTGCCGCCGTTCGGCACGGACGTCCACCCGTACGGGGACCGTGCGGTGGCCGCCGCCCTCGCCCACCGCACGGCAAACGTGGTCTCCTCGGTCAACTTCGACCTGCGGGCCCTGGACACCCTGGGCGAGGAGTCGATCCTGTTCACCACGGTGCTCGGCGCCACGCTGCTGCTGCGGCCGGCCCGTGACGAACGCAGGGCCCGGCCCCGCACCGAGCAGGCGGTGCCCACCACCCGGCTGTTCGGGGCCGTACTGCTGCCCGTCGCCCTGGTCGTCGGGGTGTACGTCGTCGCGCACGGGCAGCTCAGCCCGGGCGGCGGGTTCCAGGGCGGGGTGATCCTCGCGACCGCGCTGCACCTGGCCTACCTCGCCGCCGACTACCGGGTGCTGGAACGGGTGCGGCCGCTCGCCGCGCTCGACGTGGCCGACGCGCTCGCGGCGATGTCCTTCGCCCTGCTGGGCCTGGCGGGGCTGGCCGCCGGTGGGGCGTACCTCCAGAACGTGCTGCCCTTCGGCACGTTCGGGCAGATCACCTCGGGCGGTCTGGTCCCCGTGCTGAACGCGGCCGTCGGGATCGAGGTCGGCTCGGGCGTGATCGTGCTGCTGGCCCACTTCCTCGACCAGGCCGTCGAGGTCACCGAGCATCCCGACGGCGCCGGGGCCGCCGCAACGGGAACCGCAACCGCAACCGGAGCGGGAGCGGGAGCGGGAGCGGGAGCGACCGGACCGCAGGAGGAGCAGAGCTGATGGAACCGCTGGAGTCCCTGCCGTTCCTGGCGGCCGGCTGGGTGCTGCTGGTCGCCCTCTACGGCCTGGTGACCAGTCGTCACCTCATCCACGCGGTGGGCTGCCTGGCCGTCGCCCAGACCTCCACCTACCTGCTGCTGCTCGGGGTCGGCTACCGGCGCGGGGCCACCGCACCCGTGTACAGCGACCTCACGCCCGGCAGCCGGCCCGTGGTCGACCCGGTGGTCCAGGCGCTGACCCTCACCGACATCGTGGTCGGGGCCACCGTCACCGCGCTGCTGCTCGCCCTCACCCTCCAGATCCGCAAACGGCACGGGACGGTCGACCCACGGGCGCTCACCGCACTCCGGGGCTGACGGCGTGCGGCTCCCCGGCGCCGAGGCCCTGCTGCCGCTGGCCGTGGTGGTCCCGCTGGTCGGCGCCGCGGTACTGGCCGTGGTCGGGCGGTGGTTGCCGCGGCTCGGCTGCGACGTCGTGGCCACCGCCACCGCCGCACTGGACCTCGGATGCCTGGTCGCCCTGTGGCCCGCCGCCGCGGACCGGGCGACGGCCCGGCCCGGCGGCTGGCCCGCCCAGATCGGCATCGTGCTGGCCGTCGACCCGGTCGGGGCGGGGCTGGCCCTGCTCTGCTCGGCGCTGGTCCTCGCGGTGCTGGTGTACAGCTGGCGGTACTTCGACGAGCCGGCCGGTGAGCGGCAGGGCCTCTTCCCCGCGCTGCTGCTGGTGTTCGAGGCGGGGATGGTCGGGTTCGTGGTCACCGCCGACCTGTTCGACGCGTTCGTCTTCTTCGAGCTGATGGGCGTGGCGGCGTACGCGCTGACCGGGTACCGCATCGAGGACCCGCGGCCGCTCCAGGGCGCGCTGACCTTCGGCATGGTCAACTCCGTGGCGGCGTACTGCACCCTGCTGGGCATCGGCATGCTCTACGCCCGCACCGGGGAGCTGAACCTGGCCCGGATCGGGGAGCGGCTCGGGCAGCGGCCCGTGGACGTGCTGGTGGTGGCCGGATTCGTCCTGGTGGCCACCGCGCTGCTGGTGAAGGCCGCCGCGGCGCCGTTCCACTTCTGGTTGCCCGACGCGCACGCGGTGGCTCCGACGCCGGTGTGCATGCTGATGTCCGGGGCGATGGTCGAGCTCGGGGTGTACGGGCTGGCGCGGATCTACTGGTCGGTGTTCTCCGGTCCCGGCGGGGTGCCGCCGGAGGTCTTCCGGAGCACGTTCGTGGCGCTGGGCGCGGTCACGGCCCTGCTGGGGGCGCTGATGTGCTGGCAGCAGCGGCACCTCAAGCGGATGCTGGCCTTCTCCACCGTGAGCCATGTCGGGCTGTTCCTGATCTGCGTCGCCCTGCTCACCCCGGCCGCCACGGCCGCGGGCGCGCTGTACGTCGCCGGGCACGGGTGTGCGAAGGCGGCGCTGTTCGGGCTGACCGGGGTGCTGCTGGACCAGTACGGCTCGGTGGACGAGCACGGGCTGCGCGGCCGGGGCCGCGGCCACCGGTTCGTCGGGGTCCTGTTCGTCCTCGGTGGTCTGCTGCTCGCGGGGCTCCCGCCGGCGGGCACGGGCCTGGGCAAGGCGCTCGCCGAGGCGGAGTCGGAGCCGGCGGTGGCGGCGGTGTTCGTGCTGGCCTCGGCCGTCACCGGGGCCACGGTGCTGCGGGCGGCGGGACGGATCTTCTGGGCGGCGGGGCGCAAGCCTGCGCAGGGCCCCCGCGACACCGGGACCACCGGCGAGGGCGAGGAACCGGAGGTGCGCGCCCGTGCCCGGCGGGCGCCCCGGCCCATGGTCGTGGTGCCGGCCCTCCTGCTCGGGGTGTGCGTCCTGCTCGGCGTGCTGCCGGGCGTGGGCGAGGCGCTCGGGCACGGGGCGGAGCTGTTCACGGACCGTCAGGGGTACGCGGCGGCCGTCGCGGGGAGCCCGGTGGCCGGGCACCACCCCGGCGCGGTGCCGGGGCCGGAGACCGGCTGGCACGCCGACGCCTTCGGGCCGGCCCTCGGCACCGTCGTGCTGGCCTGTCTGCTGGCGGGGGCCGCCCTGTTCGGCCGGGCCCCGGCGCGGGTGCGGCGGGCGGCCACGGGCGCGGTACGGCCGGTGCGACGGCTGCACTCGGGGCTGCTGGGCGACTACGTGGCCTGGCTCACGGCCGGGGTCGCGGCCCTGCTGATCGCCGTGGCCGCGCAGACGCTCGGCCCGTGACCCGCCCCGGGCCCCACCCTGCGGGCCTGCGCCCCGACCGCTGCGCTCTGCGCGAATCCGGTCGGACGTTCGGGGGCCGGCGTGCTTGGCTGCACTCATGGAGATCTTGGTTCTGGGTGGAACGGCCTGGCTGGGCCGGGAGTTGGCGCGACAGGCGGTGGAGCGCGGGCACGCGGTGACGTGCCTGGCGCGGGGCGAGAGCGGCGCCGTGGCCGAGGGGGCACGGCTGGTCGCGGCGGACCGGCGCGAGCCGGGGGCGTACGCGGCACTGGCGGACCGGACCTGGGACGCGGTGGTGGAGGTGTCCTGGCAGCCCGGCTTCGTCCGCGGGGCGCTGGCGGCGCTGGGCGACCGGGCACGGCACTGGGTCTACGTCTCCTCCGTCAGCGCGTACGCCGGCCGGGGCATCGAGGACACGGACGAGAGCACGCCCCTGCTGGAGCCGACCGGTCGGGACGAGGTGGACCGCTCGCTGTACGGCGAGGCCAAGGTCGCCTGCGAGCAGGCGTCCACGGCCGCCGTGGGCGACCGGCTGCTGATCGCGCGGGCCGGTCTGATCGGCGGCCCGGGCGACCACAGCGGGCGGTCCGGCTACTGGGTGGCCCGCGCGGCGCGCGCCCCGCAGGCACCGCTGCTGGTGCCCGGCACTCCGGAGCTGCCGACCCAGACCGTGGACGTGCGGGACCTGTCCGCGTGGCTGCTGGACCGCGCCGAGCACGGGACCACCGGGACGTACGACGCGGTGGGCCCGGTCGTGCCGTTCGCGGAGTGGATCGAGCTGTCGCGGAGCGTCGGCGGGCACACCGGGCCGGTGGTCACCGCCGCCTCGCAGTGGCTGCTCGACCAGGGCGTGGCCCAGTACATGGGTCCGGAGTCGCTGCCGATGTGGCTGGTGGAGAAGGGCTGGGAGGGCTGGTCGGGCCGCAGCGGTGCGGCGGCGCGGGCGGCGGGGCTGCGCCACCGGCCGCGGGTCGAGCTGCTGGCCGACACCCTCGTCTGGGAACGGGCGGAAGGCCTGGACCGGCCCCGGCGGGCCGGCCTCAGCGCGGCGCGGGAGCAGGAGCTGCTCGACGCCCTCGGGTGACGGCTCACCCGAGGGCCGGACGGGGCGGTCGCCGGGCGGTCACAGGCCCCCGGAGTACAGGAGCCGGTTGGGCGTCTCGGCGGGGACCGAGGTGAGGACGTCGCGGGTGGCCCGTTCGGTCATCCAGGACCGGACCTGGGCCGGGGTCGCGGTCGGGTGCGCGGCGAGGTAGAGGGCGGCCACCCCGGTGGCGTGCGGGGCCGCCCAGGAGGTGGCGGTGGACTCGTCCTGGACGGTGCCGCCGCCCGCCACCACCGAGGTGATCCGGCCGCCGGGCGCGTACAGGTCGACGCAGCGGCCGTGGCCGGAACCGTAGCCCTCCGAGTCGGTCCAGTGCCGGTCCTCGGGGGTGGCGGCGGCGACCACGACCACCCCCTTCACCCCGACCGGGGAGTGCCCGCAGGCGTCGTCGTTGAAGTTGCCGGCCGCGACCACGGTGGTGATCCCGGCGTCGACCATGCGCTGGACGGCGGCGTCGACCGTGGCGGAACGGTTCTTGAGGTTCAGGGACATGTTGACCACGGCCGGCCGGTGGGCGTGGGCGGTCACCCAGTCGGCGGCCTTGACGACGGCCTCGTCGTCGCCCGCCGGGCCGCCGCCCGGTCCCTTGGGCGCCGGGGTGACGTCCTGGGGGCGGGAGGCGCTGCCGCCGCCCTCGTCGCATCCGACGGCCTGGACCCGTACGAGCTGGGCGCGCGGGGCGATGCCGTACGTCCGGCCGGCGATGATGCCCGCCACGAAGGTGCCGTGACCAAGCCCGCTGCCGTCGAAGCAGTCTCCGGCGTCCTTCGCGCCCACGAAGTCGGCGCCGAGGCTCGCCCGGCCGGCGAACTCCGCGTGCGTGACGTCCAGGCCGGTGTCGATCACGTAGACCGTCACCCCGGAGCCGTCCGTGGCGGCGCCGAACTTCCCGTCGAGCGGCCGCTTGCGCTGGTCGAGCCGGTCCAGGTGCCAGGGGGTGCCCGTCCTGACGGCGGGTTTCCCGCCGGAGCCGCCGGAGCCGCCCGGCTCGCCCGGCGCGCCCGGCCCGCCCGGGCCGCCCGGGCCGCCGGTCGGGGCCGCCGTCGGATGGGCCGTGCCGGAGGGCGCCGGCTTGCCGCTGCCGGAACCGCCCGGGCCGGACGGGTCCCCGGCGGCCCCTTCCTCGCCGGAGGGGGTGCAGGCCGCCAGGCCCAGCACCGCCGCCGCCACGACCGCCACCCACGCCGTGCCACCACCGTGTCCGCGTCGTCCCATGTCCCGTCGTCCCGTCCCCTGGTCGGTCCTGCGTCAGCGGCGGAGACGACGCCGGACGCGCCGTCGGTTGCGGCCGCGGACCCGGCGCGCGATGACGTTCCGTGCCACGGCCGATACACAAGGTCGCGCAGAATAATTCCTCCCGAACTGCGTTTTAAGTGGACGAAGCGGGGAATGTGAGCCAGTAGGCCTACGAGGCGAGCGAGGGAGTTCGACTGGAGTAGCCGACTTCGGCGGAAAGTAGTGGAGTCCGCCCGGGCCGACGTCTCCGGTGGGCTGAGAGGCCCGAGGGTGAACAGGTACGCAGGACACCGACACCCGAGGGCGACCTCCATCACCTGATCCGGGCAATGCCGGCGCAGGGAGCCCGCTTCGTAGGTCGTCGGCGTGCGCGTCCGCAGGCCCGACGCGTTGCGGGGCCGTGGTGCAAGGGGCAGGGTCGAGGAGGTGGCGCAGGCCCGACCGACGGAGGCGACGATGCCCATTGCCACGGTGAACCCGGCGACCGGTGAGACGGTCCGCACCTTCGACGCGCTGGGTCCCGACGGCGTCGAGCAGTGCCTCGCCGACGCCGCGCACGCCTTCGGCACGTTCCGCACCAGCACCTTCGCGCAGCGCTCCGCGCTCCTGACGCGGGCGGCCGATCTGCTGGAGGCGGAGAACGAGGACATCGCCCGGACGATGACGCTCGAGATGGGCAAGCCCCTCACGGCGGCCCGCGCCGAGGCCGCCAAGTGCGTCAAGGCCATGCGCTGGTACGCCGAGCACGCCGAATCCCTGCTGGCCGACGAGCACCCCGCCGAGTCCGACGTCCGCGACAGCGGGGCGGCCACGGTCCGGGCGCACTACCGGCCGCTCGGGGTGGTCCTCGCCGTGATGCCGTGGAACTTCCCGCTCTGGCAGGTCGTACGGTTCGCCGCGCCGGCGCTGATGGCCGGCAACGTCGGCCTGCTCAAGCACGCCTCCAACGTCCCCCAGACGGCCCTGTACCTGGGCGGGCTGTTCGAGCGGGCGGGCTACCCGCACGGCTGCTTCCAGACCCTCCTGATCGGCGCCCGCGCGGTCGAGGCCGTGCTGCGCGACGACCGGGTCGCCGCGGCCACGCTCACCGGCAGCGAACCCGCCGGCCGGTCGGTGGCCTCGGTGGCGGGCAGCGAGGTCAAGAAGACGGTGCTGGAGCTCGGCGGCAGCGACCCGTTCGTGGTGATGCCCTCGGCCGACATCGAGCGGGCGGCACGGACCGCCGTCACGGCGCGGGTGCAGAACAACGGCCAGTCCTGCATCGCCGCCAAACGCTTCATCGTGCACACCGACGTCTACGACGAGTTCGCCGAGCGGTTCACCGCGGGCATGGCCGCGCTCCGGGTCGGAGACCCGATGCGGGAGACGACCGACGTCGGCCCCCTGGCCACCGAGCAGGGCCGCTCCGACCTGGAGGAACTCGTCGACGACGCGGTCGGGCGCGGCGCGGACGTGCTCTGCGGCGGGCGCCGCCCGCCGGAGCAGGAGCGGGGCTGGTTCTACGAGCCGACCGTCCTGGCCGGGATCACCTCCGAGATGCGCATCGACCAGGAGGAGACCTTCGGCCCGGTCGCCACGCTCTACCGGGTGGCCGACCTCGACGCCGCGGTCGAGCGGGCCAACCACACGCCGTTCGGGCTCAGCTCGAACGTGTGGACCCGTGACGGGGCCGAGGTCGAGCGGTTCGTGCGCGACCTGCAGGCCGGCGGCGTGTACGTCAACGGGATGACCGCCTCGCACCCCGCGCTGCCGTTCGGCGGCGTCAAGCGCTCGGGCTACGGCCGGGAGCTGTCCGGCCACGGCATCCGCGAGTTCTGCAACGTCACCACCGTGTGGCAGGCGGCCGGCTGACCGCCGTGGTGCGCACGCGGGTGATCGTCTCGGGGCGGGTCCAAGGGGTCTGGTTCCGCGAGAGCTGCCGGACCGAGGCCCTGGCGCAGGGCGTCACCGGATGGGTGCGGAACCTGCCCGACGGCGCGGTCGAGGCGGTGTTCGAGGGCCCCGAGGACGCCGTCGCCCGCATGGTGCGCTGGGCCCGCACGGGGCCACCGACGGCGCGGGTCCAGGACGTACAGGTGCAGGAGGACACGGCGGTCGCCGCATCCGAGCGGCTGTACGGGTTCGAGGTACGGCCCACACCACGCGACGGCTGACGTCCTGCGGGGCGGGGCCGCGTGACGGCCGCGGCCGGGGGTAGGCGCGGGGCGACGGAAGCCGGGCGGAGGAAGGCAGGGACGGTCATGCCCCGGGTGGCGGTGGAAGGAGCCGAGGTCGTCGTGCGGCTGTCCCCGGCGGAGGCGCTGGCCGCGCGCCGCCGCAGGGTGCGCGTGCCGGCCGCTGCGGTGCGCCGGGTGTACGTGGAGACGGCGTGGTGGCGGGCGCTGCGCGGGACACCGGTCCGGGGCGGGAGCTCGCCGGGCCGGTCGATCGGCGTCCGGCGGACGCCCCGGGGCGAGGACTTCACGGTGGTCCACGGCCTCGGCCCGGTCCTCTGCCTGGAACTGGGCGCCGGCGCCCCCTTCGGCCTCCTCGCCCTGTCCGTCCCCGACCCCGAGGAGACCGCGCGCACCCTGCGCCCGGCGCTCTCCCTGGAGCCGGAGCCGGAACCGGATCCGGAGCCGGCCGCGCCGGAACCGCCCCCCGTACGGCGGCCGCGCCTCCAGCACGAGGGCGGCACCGTGGACGACCACGGCCGCGAGCCCGGATCCCCCTCCCGCACCGGCACCGGCGCCCAGCCCCCGGCCGACGCCGCCCGCGTCGCCCGGGCCAGGGCCGGACGCGAACGGGACGACTGACGGGCGCGGCGCGTAGCGGGGCGGCCACGGGCCGCGCGTGGACGAGCTGAGTCGGCCGGTCCGTGCCTATGCTGGAAGCGGCGGCCGGCCTGCGGTGAGCGGCCCGGGGCGGCCGTCCCGGCGGCCGCGGGCACGCACCCCTCCTGTAATCCCCCGCGCCTGCGGCGCCGGTCCGGCGGCTCAGCCCACCGTGCGCGCCAGGACCTCCAGGCGCCGCTCGACCCGGGTCAGCAGCTCCGGGTCCAAGGTCGGCAGTGCCTGGAGCAGGCTGAGCAGGTCGGGGCCCGCCTCCGCCGCCTCGTCCGGATCGGCGATCCGGGTCCAGCAGTACAGAGCGCCGGCGGCGGCCGCCAGGACCTCGGTGGCGTCGGAGGGCTGGCGGGCCAGCCGGGTCCGGCCGGCGCTGATCCACAGCCGGGTGGCCTGCGGGTGGTCCTCCGCCATCCGGGCCAGGTCGGCACGGATCTCCCGCCAGTGCGTGGCCTCGGGCGAGGTCCTGCCGCAGGTCTGGATCGCGTAGTCCTCCCACTCCCGGGCCAGCGTGGCGGCCTCCGGGTGCTGCCCGGAGGTGGCCAGCGCGTGGATGTGCGGGCGCGGGTCCGTACCGGGCCCGGCGGTCGGCGGCAGCGGGGGGAGCGGCGGCAGGGGCGGCTGCGGCAGCACGGCCAGGGTCGCCGTGTCGGCCCGGGGGGTCGGGTCGGACGTACGCGACGGGCCGCCGGCGAAGACCGCCTCGTCGGGCTTCGCGTCCTCGGGCTGCGTGCCGGGGGGCGGCGCGTCGGCAGCGGGCTCGGCGCCGCCGGCCCACGGTTCCTCCCCGACCGGCACACCGACTGACGGTGCGTCAGCGCCCCGGGCGCCGTCGCGCGGCGCCGCGGCGCCGAAGCCGGACCCCGCGTCGGCCCGCTCGTGGTGCGGATGCGCCGATCGCGCCCCGCCCCGCTCCGGGTCCTGCGCAGCGCTCGGGGCGTGGGCGGCGGGGCCGTACCGGGACGCCTCGGGGACGAAGCCCGCCGGGCCGCGGCCCGGGGCCGGGGACGACGCCAGCTCCCGCGTGGACGGCAGGACCAGGGCGCCGGGCGGGAGGGCGGCGGAGCCCACCGCGAAGGCGTGCAACTGGGCGTTGGCCGGCCGGTTGGGCACGCGCCGCAGCTCGTCGATCCAGTGCCGGGTGTAGGTGCTGACGGCTTCGCCGCCGCCGGCGAACGCGGGCGGGACGACCACCCCGTAGACCTCGGTGGCGGGGGGTGTGAGCGGCGCGGTGCCCTGCTCCTGGAGCACCGGCCACGCGGTCCTGTCCGCCGCGAGGTCGAGGACGATCGTGGTCAGTCCGGCCGGGCGGCCGCGCAGTTCGGTGGCCAGCCACTCCCAGGGCAGTGCCGTGTACCGGACCGAGGAGGCCGTGGTGCCGGCCAGCGCCAGGTGGAGCCGGCGGCCGCGGCGGTCGAGGGTGAGCCGGCCGGAGAGGTAGATCAGCAGCGGGCCCGCGGTCGCGGCGGCGGCGCGCAGGCGCATCAGCAGGGTGTTCGGGTCCCGGGCGCCGTCCAGGTACGTGGTGTCGCTGGGGACCTGACTGCCCAGCAGGAGCTCGGGGGGCACCACGGCGAGCGCGGCCAGGTTCGCACTCGGTGCGACCTGGACCGCGCGCCGCCGCACGGCGGCGTCCCCCGCTATCAGGAGGACATGCCCCCGCTGCCGCTGACCTGCGCCGTCGATGTGCATGAACAGAAGGTACTCACAATCCGGTGCGCCCCGTCGCACACGGTGCCCGAAGACGGCCCGCCCCGTGCGGAATCCGTCGCGTTCGCCCGGTCTGCGCCGCCTTCAGTCGGCCGGCGCGGTGGTCACCACCAGCGGCGGACGGGCGCGTTCCGCCTGCCAGTCACGGCTGTGCACGAGGTCGGGGTCGGCGACCGTCAGAGCCTCGGCCACGGTGGGGCGGCGCTGGGTGACGTCGCGGAAGCCGCTCCGGTGGAGCAGGGCGGGGAACAGGTCCACGGGCCAGGCGTGGTTGGGCACCGCCTGCCAGGTGCCGTCCGTGCGGCGCAGCCGCACGGTGAACTCCTCGCCCACGCCGGGGCTCTGCCCGGCCTCGCCGATCCGGGTGGAGGCGTACGTGACGCCGGTGCAGTGGGGGTCGGTGGTCAGCAGGACGAAGGGGGCGCCGGGGCGCAGCAGTCGGCGGACCTCGGTGAGGACCGCGATCAGTGCCTCCTGCGTGGGCACCGAGGCGAGGACGTGGTTGCACATCACGGCGTCCGCGCAGCCGTCGGGCAGGCCGGTCACCCGGCCGTGCTCCACCAGGTGGTACTCGGCGACGGCGGTGGCGGTGCGGCGGGCCAGCGCGAGCATCTGCGGTGAGGTGTCCACGCCCACCACCCGGGCGCCCAGCCGCCGGGCCGCGGCGTCGGCCACGGTGCCCGGCCCGCAGCCGTAGTCGATCAGGAGGTCGCCCGGGCCGATGCGGCGGGCCAGCTCCTGGAAGACGAACGGATAGCCGAGCAGCCAGTCCGTGGCCGCCTCCACCGCGGCGAACGCCCGCGCCCCCTCGGGCCCGGACCAGGCGCCGCCCTCCGCGTCCCCGGGCAGGGGCCCCGGGCCCTGCGAGTTCTCGTGCACGGCCCCACTATCGACCCCCCGGGCCCCGGTGCGGGCGCTACGACACGGCGGGCCCGTGCGACGGCGGTGCACGGTGGCCGGAACCGATCCAACGGAATGTCAGACTCCCTCTACGGACTGGTAACTTCCGCTCGTCGTCCACCGCATGCGCACCACACGCGCACCACATGCGCACGACACCCGCACGTCATCTGCACGAAGGAAACACCGTGATACGTCCGCGCCACGCGGCGG
>NZ_RPRY01000013.1 GCF_003949795.1 Streptomyces sp. WAC06614 | reverse complement strand
GCTGCACGCGCTGGGGAGCCGGATGCTGGGCTTCACCCAGGAGCTGTTCGACGACTCGGCGCCGGCGCCGAGTCGTCGAACAGCTCCTGGGTGAAGCCCAGCATCCGGCTCCCCAGCGCGTGCAGCGCGTGATGGGTCAGGTCCACGGAGAAGCCGCCCGCCCGGAACATCCCGGCCAGCGAGTCCACGTACGCGAGCACGGCCGGGGTGGGCCGGCCCCGCGACTGGACCACCTGCGCCGCCCACGGATGCCCCAGCAGGGCCCGTCGCGCGGCGAGGATCCGCCGGCGCACCGCCGGCTGCCAGTCGCCGCCGGCCACCGGCGGCTCGATGCCGCCGACCACGAGATCGACCATGCCGTCGAGCAGCTCGTCCTTGTGGGCCACGTGCTTGTAGAGCGCCATCGGCACCACGCCCAGTTCCTGGGCGAGCCGGCGCATGCTCAGCGTGTCGATCCCGACCTCGTCGGCGAGCCGCACGGCGGCCCGCAGCACCCGCTCCCGGCTGAGCGGCTCCCGTCGCACCACGTCGTCCCAGCTCCCTTCCACGGCTTGACGAGTGTACGCCGTACGCCTACGGTGACGGCCAGGTGTACGCCGTACACCTCCAGCTCCAGGGAGGCCGCGCCCATGTCCTCGTCCCGAAGAACGGCCACCACGGCCGGGATCCTGTTCCTGCTCACGGAGATCACCGCGATCGCGGGACTCCTGCTCTACCGCCCGCTGCTGCACGACCCCGGCTACGTCCTCGCCCCCGGCCCCGACACCCGGGCGCTGCTGGGGGCGGCCTGCGAACTCCTGCTGGTCGCGGCCGTCACCGGCACCGCCGTCACCCTCTACCCGGTGCTCCGCCGCCGGCACGAGGGCCTCGCCCTCGCCCACCTCTGCGCCCGGCTGCTGGAGGCGGCGGTCATCACGATCGGCATCCTCGCCGTCCTCGCGGTGGTGACCCTGCACGGCACGGCCGCGGGAGATCCGGACGCCACGCTGGCGGTCGCCCGGGCCCTGACGGCGGTCCACGACTGGACCTTCCTCCTCGGCCCGAACCTCGCCCTCGGCGCCAACACCCTGCTGCTGGCCTGGCTGCTGCACCGGGCCCGGCTGGTGCCCCGGGCGATCACCGGGCTGGGACTGGTCGGCGGGCCGCTGATCGGCGTCTCGGGCCTGTGCGTCCTGTTCGGCCTCTACCCCCAGGTCTCCGCGCCCGGGTCGCTCGCCGCGCTCCCGGTGTTCGCCTGGGAGGTCGCCCTGGCCGTCCGCCTGCTGACCAAGGGCTTCTCCCCTGCCATCCTGGCGCGGTGAAGTCGAGCCGCCTGCTCTCCATCCTGCTCCTGCTCCAGACCCGTGAGCGGACCACCGCCGAGGACCTCGCGCGCGAGCTGGAGGTCTCCGTACGCACGGTCTACCGGGACATGGAGGCGCTGGCCGCCGCCGGGGTCCCGGTCTACGGCGACGCCGGCCACCGCGGCGGCTACCGCCTCCTGGACGGCTACCGCACCCGGCTGACCGGACTGAACACGGCCGAGGCCGAGGCCCTGTTCCTGACCGGCCTGCCGGGCCCGGCCGCCCAACTCGGCCTGGGCCAGGAGGTGGCGGCGGCCGGCCTGAAGCTGCGTGCGGCCCTGCCCGCGCACCTGCGGGAGCAGTCGGACCGCATGCGGCTGCGCTTCCACCTGGACGCCCCCGGCTGGTACGCCGAGCACGTCGAGGCCCCGTTCCTCGGGCAGGTGGCCGACGCGGTGTGGCGGGGCCGGGAGATCGAGGTGCGCTACCGGCGCTGGAAGGAACCGCACGAGGTGGAGCGCCGCCTGGCCCCCTACGGCCTGGTCCTCAAGGCCGGCCGCTGGTACCTGGTGGCGGGCCCGCAGGCCCCGAGGACGTACCGGGTGGACCAGATCCAGGCCCTGACCCCGACCGACACCCCCGTGGAACCACCGCAGGACTTCGACCTGGCCACCCACTGGCGGCACACCCAGGCCGAGTTCCACGCCCAGCTCCACCCCGACCGGGCCCTGGTCCGCCTCTCCCCCCGCGCGGCGGCCCGGCTCAGCGGCGTGCAGGCCCGCGCCCTGCGGACCACCGGTGAACCGGACCCGGACCTGCCCGGCTGGACCCGGGCCACCCTGCCGGTGGAATCCACCGCCCGGGCCACGTCCCAGTTCCTCGCCCTGGGCGCCGAGGCCGAGGTCCTCGGCCCGGAGGCCCTGCGCGCGGAACTGGCCACGGCCGCACGGGCCTTGGCCGCCCGCTACGCCACCGGGGGCCGTAGCGGGCCGGGGGCGGACACGCCCTAGGCGAAGTTGGGCGTGTTCCGCTCGTACACCAGGCGCAGGCCGATCAGCGTCAGCCACGGCTCGTGATCGTCGATCTCCGCGGCCTCGCCCAGCACCATCGGCGCCAGTCCGCCGGTGGCGATGACCCGGACGTCGTCCGGGTCGCCCGCGGGACCGACCAGTTCGCGCGACATCCGCCGCACCACCCCGTCGACCTGCCCGGCGAACCCGTAGACGACCCCGGCCTGCATCGCCTCGACGGTGGACTTGCCGATGACGTTCCGGGGCCGGGCCAGCTCGATCTTGCGCAGCATCGCGCCGCGCATCCCGAGCGCCTCCATGGAGATCTCTATCCCGGGCGCGATCACCCCGCCCACGTACTCCCCGCGCGGGGACACCGCGTCGAACGTGGTCGCCGTGCCGAAGTCGACCACGATCGCCGGGCCCCCGTAGAGCTCGACGGCCGCGCACGCGTTGATGATGCGGTCGGCGCCGACCTCCTTGGGGTTGTCCGTGAGGATCGGCACCCCCGTCTTGACGCCGGGCTCGACCAGCACGGCGGGCACGTCGCCGTAGTACCGGCGGGTGACCTCGCGCAGCTCGTGCATCACGGCCGGTACGGTCGAGCAGATGGCGATGCCGTGGATGCCGTCGCCCAGCTCGCTGCCGAGCATCGGGTGCATGCCCATCAGGCCCTGCATCAGCACGGCCATCTCGTCCGCCGTCCGGCGCGGATCGGTCGAGACCCGCCAGTGCTCGACGATCTCGTCACCGTCGAACAGCCCCAGCACCGTCTGGCTGTTGCCCACGTCGATGGTCAGCAGCATGGGGTCACACCGCTTCGCGCAGGTCGAGACCGATGTCGAGGATCGGCGAGGAGTGGGTCAGCGCACCGACGGCCAGGAAGTCCACGCCCGTCTCGGCGTAGGCGCGGGCGGTCTCCAGGGTCAGCCGGCCGCTGGACTCCAGGGCGGCCCGCCCGGCGACCAGGGTGACGGCCTCCTCGGTCTCCGGGACGGTGAAGTTGTCCAGCAGGATCAGGTCGGCGCCGGCGTCGATGACCTCGCGCACCTGGTGCATGGTGTCGACCTCGACCTCGATCGGCACCTCGGGGAACGCCTCGCGGACCGCCTTGAAGGCCTGCGCGACCCCGCCCGCGGCGACCACGTGGTTGTCCTTCACCAGGGCCGCGTCCGACAGCGACATGCGGTGGTTGACGCCGCCGCCGCAGCGCACCGCGTACTTCTCCAGGCAGCGCAGGCCCGGCGTGGTCTTGCGGGTGTCGCGCACCTTGGCCCCGGTGCCCTCCAGGACGTCCGCCCAGCGCCGGGTGGCGGTGGCGATGCCGGACAGCCGGCACAGGAGGTTCAGGGCGCTGCGCTCACCGGTCAGCAGGTCACGGGTGCGGGCCGTCACCGACAGCAGCACCTGACCGGCCTCGACCCGGTCGCCGTCCTCCGCGTGCCGCTCGACCTCGAACGCGTCGGTGCAGACGACGGACAGGACGGCCTCGGCCACCCGCAGGCCCGCCACCACACCGGCCTCGCGGGCGGTGAAGTCGGCCGTCGCCACGGCCTCTTCGGGCACGGTGGCCACGGTGGTGACGTCGACGCCGCCGTCGAGGTCCTCCGACAGGGCCATGTGCGCGATGTCCTCGACCTCGATCGGGTCCAGGCCGGCGTCCGCCAGGAGCTGGGCCAGCGCCGGGTCCAGGCCGCTCTCGTCGCCGCTGCCGCAGGCGCAGTCGTCGCCGCAGCCGCCGTCTTCGTTCTCGGGGTTGATCAGGGGAAGTTCGGTGCTCACGGTTCGGGTCACTGCTCCTGGCTCGGGGGGTGTACGGGCGGGAAGTCCGCGGTGTCGGTGGGGGTGACGACCAGGGCGCGGCGCTCGGTCTCCGACAGGCGTACCACGAGATGGCGGCGCCAGGCGGAGTCGTCGCGTCCGGGGTGGTCCTCGCGCCAGTGGCAGCCGCGGGTCTCCTCGCGGCGCAGCGCGGCGGCGACCAGCACCCGGGCCACGCACAGCAGGTTGGTGGCCTCCCAGGTCTCCACGCCCGGCTCGGCCGTCTTGCCCTGGGTCTCCAACGCGCCGAGCGCGTCGGCGTAGAGCGCCTCCAGGGCCTCGGCGGCGGCGCGCAGCGACGCGGCCGAACGCAGCACGCCCGCGCCCGCGGTCATGATGCGCTGGACCTCGTGGCGGGCCTCGGCGGGCTGGAGCGGGCCGGTCGACGGCACGGGTATGCCGGGGCCGCTGCCGCGCGGCGGGCGGGCCGCGATGTCGGCGGCGATCCGCTCGGCGAACACCAGGCCCTCCAGCAGGGAGTTGGAGGCGAGCCGGTTGGCGCCGTGCACCCCGGTGCAGGCGACCTCGCCGCACGCGTACAGGCCGGGCACGGTGGTCCGGCCGTGCAGGTCGGTGCGGACGCCGCCGGAGGCGTAGTGCGCGGCGGGCGCGACCGGGATCGGCGTGGTCACCGGGTCGATGCCGTGGGCGCGGCAGGCGGCCAGGATGGTGGGGAAGCGCTGCTCCCACATCTCGGCACCGAAGTGCCGGGCGTCGAGGTACATGTGCCGGGCGTCCTGCTCCTGCATGCGGCGCATGATGGCCTTGGCGACGATGTCGCGCGGAGCCAGCTCGGCCAGTTCGTGCTGGCCGAGCATGAAGCGGACGCCGTCGGCGTCGACCAGGTGGGCGCCCTCGCCGCGGACGGCCTCGGACACCAGCGGCTGCTGGCCCTCGGCGTCCGTGCCGAGGAACAGCACGGTCGGGTGGAACTGGACGAATTCCAGGTCGGAGACCTCGGCCCCGGCGCGCAGCGCCAGCGCGACCCCGTCGCCGGTGGAGACCGACGGGTTGGTGGTGGCGGAGAACACCTGGCCCATGCCGCCGGTCGCCAGGATCACGGCGGGCGCGTGGACGGCGCCGACGCCGTCGTGCTGGCCCTCGCCCATCACGTGCAGGGTGACGCCGGCCGTGCGGCCCTCGGCGTCCTGGAGCAGGTCCAGCACCAGCGCGTTCTCGACCGTCTCGATCCCGGCCGCGTGGACGGCCTCGACCAGGGCGCGGCTGATCTCGGCGCCGGTCGCGTCGCCGCCGGCGTGCGCGATCCGGCGGCGGTGGTGGCCGCCCTCGCGGGTCAGCTCGATCTCACCGGTCTCGGCGGAGGTGTCGAAGACGGCGCCGGTGTCGATGAGCCGGCGGACCGCGTCCGGGCCCTCGGTGACCAGCAGGCGCACGGCGTGCTCGTCGCACAGGCCGGCGCCGGCCACCAGGGTGTCGTCCAGGTGCTGTTCGGGGGTGTCGCCCTCGCCGAGGGCGGCGGCGATCCCGCCCTGCGCCCAGCGGGTGGAGCCGTCGTCGAGCCGGGCCTTGGTGACCACGACCGTACGACGGCCGGTGGCGGCGCAGCGCAGCGCGGCGGTCAGGCCCGCGACGCCGGAGCCGACGACCACGACGTCGGCCTCCAGGGCCCAGCCGGGGGCCGGGGCGTGCAGCCGTATGCCGGTGCCGCCGGTGGCTCCGGTGCCGGTGCCCGTGACGGACGGGCCTGTGCCAGGGGTGCTCACGAGTGTGCTCCGAACTCCAATGGGATGTTGTCGATCAGCCGGGTCGCGCCGACCTTCGCGGCGACGGCCAGCACGGCCGGTCCGGCGAAGTCGGGGCCGACGTCGGTGAAGTCGGCGGGGTCGACCAGCGCCAGGTAGTCCAGCTCCAGCGGCGGCTGGGCCCGCCCGGCCTGCTCCAGCACCTGCCGGGCCGCGGCCCGTACGCCGTCGGCCAGGCCGCCGGCGGCCGCCGAGACCGCGTGCGCGTCGGCGGAGGCCCGGGCCTCGCCGAGCTTGGCCAGGCCGGTGGCCCGCTCGTCCCCGGCCGGGGCGGCGACCGCCTCGGCCCGGGCCAGCAGCGCGGCCTGCGCGGCGAGCCGGTCGCGGCCGGCGAACAGCGCCCGGGACAGGGCCAGGGCGGTGCGGCGCTCGTCCTGGGAGAGGTAGCGGTTGCGGCTGGACAGGGCCAGCCCGTCCGGCTCGCGGACGGTCGGTACGCCGGCCACCTCGACGGGGAAGTTCAGGTCGGTCACCATGCGCCGGATCAGGGCCAGCTGCTGCGCGTCCTTCTGCCCGAAGAACGCCACGTCCGGCCGGGTGAGGTGGAGGAGCTTGGCGACCACGGTCAGCATGCCGTCGAAGTGCCCGGGGCGGGTGGCGCCTTCGAGGCGCTCGCCCATCGGTCCGGCGCTGACCCGCACCTGCGGGGCGCCGCCCGGGTAGACCTCGTCCACGGACGGGGCGAACACGGCGTCCGCGCCCGCCTCCTCGGCCAGCAGCAGATCGGCCTGGAGGGTGCGGGGGTAGCGGTCGAGGTCCTCGTTCGGCCCGAACTGCAAGGGGTTGACGAAGACGGTGACGACGACCTGGCCCTCGGCGCCGGCCCGCTCGCGGGCGGTACGGATCAAGGTGGCGTGGCCCTCGTGCAGCGCGCCCATGGTCATCACGACGCAGCGGGGCCCGGTGCCGGTGCGCGGCAGCCGGTGCAGCTCGTCGGCGGTGGACAGCAGCAGGTCGGTCATCGTCCCTCTTCCTCCTCGGCGAGGACGCCGAGGAGGTCCTCGGCCAGTTCCGGCTTGAGCAGGCCCTGGGCCAGCGCCCGGTCGGCGGTGGTCCGGGCCATCGCGAGGTAGCCGGCCACCATGGCCGGGGCGTGCCGGCGCAGCTCGGCCACGTGCGCGGCGACCGTACCGGCGTCCCCGCGGGCGACCGGGCCGGTCAGGGCCGCGTCCCCGGAGCGCAGGGCGTTGTCGAGGGCGGCACCGAGCAGCGGGCCGAGCATCCGGTCCGGGTGCTCCACCCCGGCGGTGCGCAGCAGCTCCATGGCCTGGGCCACCAGCGTGACCAGGTAGTTCGAGCCGAGGGCGAGGCCGGCGTGGTAGAGCGGCCGGGCCGCCTCGGCGATCCACTCGGGTTCGCCGCCCATCTCGATGACCAGGGCCTCGGCGGCCAGGCGCAGCTCCTCGGGGGCGGTCACGCCGAACGAGCAGCCGGCCAGCCGCTGCACGTCGACCATGGTCCCGGTGAAGGTCATCGCGGGGTGCAGCGCCAGCGGCAGCGCCCCCGCCCGCCGGGCGGGGTCCAGCACGGCGGCCCCGTACCGGCCGGAGGTGTGCACGAGCAGCTGCCCGGGCCGGACCGCGCCGGTGTCGGCGAGCCCCTGCACCAGGCCGGGCAGGGCGTCGTCGGGCACGGTCAGCAGCACCAGGTCGGACATCGCCAGCACCTGCGACGGCGGCACGAGCGGCACGTCCGGCAGCATCTCCGCGGCCCGACGCACCGAGGTGTCGGAGACACCGGAGACGGCGACGGGCCGGTGCCCGGCGAGCTGGAGCGCGCGGGCGAGCGCGGGGCCGACGCGGCCTGCGCCGACGACGCCGACGGCGAGCCGGGCGGGGCGCGGCTGCGGGGTGGGATTCACGCGGGGAATGCCTTCCGTTCCAGTCCGCGGGGGGTACCGGACGATACGTCGCCATGCTAGCCCTGTGGCCCCGGCCGCGTGTCCCGGGCCATGATCGGCCCATGAGTGATCAGGACGGACACCAGGACGACAGGCAGTCGGGCGACGAGGACCGGCCCGCGCGGGAACGGGCGGCCTGGCGCGGGGCACAGCGACGGCTGACGCGCGGCCCGAAGGACCCGACCGTCGGGGAGCTGCTCGCCTCCCTGACCACCGACGACCCCGACGAGCCGGCGGACGTATACGGCGACGGGGTGGTGGCCCGGCTGGAGGAGCGGGTCGCGGAACTCCTCGGCACGGAGGCGGCCGCGTTCTTCCCGTCCGGGACCATGGCCCAGCAGGTCGCGCTGCGCTGCTGGGCGGGCCGGACCGGGAACCCGGTGGTGGCGCTGCACCCGATGGGGCACCCCGAGCGGTGGGAGGGCGGGGCGCTGACCACGGTGGCGGGGCTGCGCACGGTGCACCCCACCGACGAACGCCGCCAGCCCACGGCCGAGGAGGTACGGGAGCTGGCCGAGCCGTTCGGCACGCTGATGGTCGAGCTGCCGCTGCGCGACCCGGGCTTCCTGCTGCCCTCGTGGGAGGAGCTGTGCGCGCTGGTCGAGGCGGCCCGGGAGCGGGACGCCGTGGTCCATTTCGACGGGGCCCGGCTGTGGGAGACCACCACCCACTTCGGCCGCCCGCTGGCGGAGATCGCCGGCCTGGCGGACAGTGTGTACGTCTCCTTCTACAAGTCGCTGGGCGGCCTGGGCGGGGCCGCCCTGGCCGGTTCCGCTTCGCTGGTCGCCGAGGCACGGGAGTGGCGGCTGCGCTACGGCGGCCGGGTCTTCCGCCAGTTCCCGCAGGCCCTGTCGGCGCTGGCCGGGCTGGAGCGGGAACTGCCGAGGCTGCCGGAGTACGTCCGGCACGCCCGGACGATCGCCGGGGCGCTCGCGAAGGGCTTCGAGGCGGCGGGCGTGCCGTGGTTCCGGATCAACCCGGAGGTGCCGCACACCCACCAGTTCCAGGTGTGGCTGCCGTACGGGGCGGAGGTGCTGACCCGGGCGTCGGTGCGGATGGCGGAGGAGACCGGGACCTGCCTGTTCCGGGGCTGGTGGCCGGACGGCCCGCCGGGGACGTCGCTGACCGAGCTGACGATCACCGCGGAGGCGCTGTCGTGGACGGCGCAGGACGTGCACGGGGCCGTCGCGGACTACGTCGGGCTCCTGCGGGAGGAGACGGCGTAGCGGCCCGGCCCGGGACCGGAGAGGTCCGGCCCGGACGGGCACGGCCCCGGCGGGGCCAGGCCGCGGCGGGGCTAGGCCGCGGCGGGGCTAGGCCACGGCGGGGCTAGGCCCCGCCGCGGATCAGGAGGCGGTGCAGGGCCGCCCGCCAGGGGTGGTTCGCCGGGCGTCCGTCGAGGACGGCGTGGCACTGCTCGTACGAGCGGGCGGACCGCACCACGGCGACGTCGTCGCGGCCGGGCGGCGGCGGGGCCGGGGTGCCGTGCTGGGCCGCCCGGTACGTGTCGATGAGGTACTGCTCGATCGCGGTCATGTACCCACCCTGGACCCGTCGGCGCCGGGCCGCGCGACGATTGACGGCCTCCGTCAATCGTCCCCGCGACCTGCGTTTATGCGGTGCTGACGGGGCCAGTCGGCCGACCCCGGCCCGCGCACCGGTCGCCCTGCTGCCGAGAATGGGCACATGAGCGTGAGCATCGACATCGCCGGGCTGCCGCAGGAGCGGATCACCTTCGCCACCTCCCCGCTGGCCGAGCTCTGCATGGCCCTGCACGCGCTGTCGCAGCCCGCCCACCATCCGGGGTTGCAGTCCTGGACCACCGCCACCTCCGCCGCCCTCGACCCGTGCCTGGCCGACCGGCTGCTGGAGGCGGACTTCATGTGGCGCACGTCGTTCGCCGACATCTTCATGCCGTTCGCGGGCGTCCCCGGCGGCCCCGGCGTGCCCGGCGCCACGCTGGCCGAGGAACTCGACCTGCTGGACCGGATGGACGACGAACGGTTCGTGCGGGCCGCGCTGGAGCACTGCTGGCTGGCGCTGTACAACCAGGGCACCCCGTCCCCGCTCAAGGACCCGGCCGCGCGGGCCAAGGCGCTGGAGACGGCCGCCGCGCGGGGACCGCGGCAGCTGGATTTCTCGTTGCGGCTGCTGGACGACACCGCACGGGTGCGGGTGTGGCTGCGCACCCTGCTGGAGGAGTGCGACGAGGCGTTCTTCGCCGACACCTGGCGCCGGATCGAGCCGCAGCAGACCGCCGACGCCCGCCACAAGACGGAGGTGCTGCGCCGCAAGGGCCTGCCGGCGGTGCTGGCGGAGGTCTCGGGCGCCCTCGACGTGGACGAGGCGCGCACCCGGATCACGGTCGACAAGCTGGTCAACGGCACCGCCACCGCCACCGATCCGACCGTCGGCGTCGGGCTGGTCTTCATACCCACCCATTTCGGCTGGCCGCACCTGCTGGTGCTGCACGCCCCCGGCTGGCGCCCCGTCGTGCACTACCCGCTGTCCACGCCCGAACTTCCCCCGGGCACCGGCTCGGTGGAGCTGCTCCAGCGGCGCATGGAGGCCCTCGCGCACCCGATGCGGATGCAGCTGTGCCGGAGCCTGGCGCGGGGGCCGTACACGACGAGCGAGCTGGCGAACGTGTACGGGGTGACGGCCCCGGAGGTGTCCCGGCACCTGACGGTGCTGCGGAAGGCGGGGCTGCTGCACATGCAGCGACAAGGCCGCTATGTGCAGCATCAGTTGGATCTGTCCGCGGTCGCCCGGATCGGGTCGGACTTCATCGAGGGGATCCTCCGCTGACCTGCGCCACGAGGGCCCTTCGCGCCCGCCCGGACACCGACCGGCGTACCGATATACGGAATTCATAAACCGAAATCAGCGAAAACTCTGGCCAGAGTGGCGGTCAGCTGCATAACGTGCGTCCACCGCTCACCCGCACGTGCACTTCGCAGGCCGATCCGTCCTGCCCGCACACCCTTCTCTGTTCCGCTCGTCTGCCCGCGTGAAAGGACCTCCATGCCCTCTCGCCGTATAGCCGCAGTCGCCGCCCTGGCCGCCACGGCACTCGTATCGCCGCTGCTCCTGGCCGGGCCGGCCGGTGCCACCAGCCCGCAGAGCGACGCCGCGCACGCGGACGCACTCGCCCGGAAGCTGGTCAAGGACGCCACCGGCAAGGGCGCGTACAACCACCTCAAGGTGCTGCAGTCGATCGCCGATTACAACGGCGGTACGCGAGTGGCCGGTTCCAAGGGGCACGAGCAGTCGGCCCAGTACGTGACGCAGGTGCTGAAGGCGGCCGGTTACGAGGTCTCCAAGCACGAATTCGACTTCGTCTACGTCCAGACGATCGCGGAGAAGCTGTCGGTGCACGGCGCCACCCAGCGGGACGTCCCGATCAAGCTGATGACCTACACCGCGAGCGGCCCGGCGCAGGGCGTCACCGCGGACGTGGCCGTCGCCCCGGTGGACGCGGACGGCACCAACGGCTGCGAGCCGGGCGACTTCGCGGCGGGCACCTTCACCGGCAAGATCGCGCTGATCAAGCGCGGTGGCTGCACCTTCGCGGTCAAGCAGCAGAACGCGGCGGCCGCCGGGGCGGTGGGCGCGGTCATCTACAACAACACGGCGGGCGCCCTGAACGGCACCCTCGGCGACCCGGCGGCCGGGAAGATCCCGACCGGCGGCATCACCCAGGAGGACGGCCAGAAGCTGGCGGCCGAGGCCACGGCCGGCCCGGTCTCGGTGACCCTGGACATCCGTGAGCTGCGCGAGAACCGCAAGACGTACAACGTCGTGGCCGAGACCAAGGGCGGCGACCCGAACAACACGGTGTTCCTGGGCGCCCACCTGGACTCGGTCGCGGCCGGCCCCGGCATCAACGACAACGGCTCCGGCTCGGCGGGCATCCTCCAGGTCGCGCAGCGGCTGGCGGGCGACCAGAAGAAGATCAAGAACAAGGTGAAGTTCGCCTGGTGGTCGGCGGAGGAGTTCGGCCTGCTCGGCTCGGAGGCGTACGTCGCTTCGCTGACGGACGAGCAGAAGAAGCAGATCAAGCTCTACCTGAACTTCGACATGATCGCCTCGCCGAACGCGGCGTACTTCGTCTACGACGGCGACAACTCCGACGGCGTGGGCGCCGGCCCCGGCCCGGAGGGCTCGGCCCAGCTGGAGAAGGGCATCACCGACTTCCTGGACTCCAAGAACATCCCGCACGAGGGCACCGACTTCACGGGCCGCTCGGACTACGGCCCGTTCATCGAGGTCGGCATCCCGTCGGGCGGCACCTTCACGGGTGCGGAGGGCATCAAGACGCCCGAGCAGGCGGCGAAGTTCGGCGGCCAGGCGGGCGTCGCGTACGACGTGAACTACCACGGCGCCGGTGACACCCTGGCGAACATCGACCAGAAGGCGCTGGACATCAACGTGGACGTCATCGCGAACGCGGTGGGCCACTACGCGTGGGACCTGTCCCCGCTGACCGCGCCCGTCACCTCCCAGCCGACGGACGGCTCCGCCGGCAGCGGCGGTGGCCTCCACGAGGGCCACGAGGTCTCCGAGTAACGGGCCTCAGCCGGCCCTCGGTCCCCCGCTCCCCGCGCGACGTCCCGTGGGGAGCGGGGGACCGACCACGTTCCTTGTCTTCGAGTCCGGCGCCCGCAGCATGAGGGCGTGGACCCCGATGGTCGTGAACGGTCTGCTCCAGACCGAGGCCTATGCCCAGAGGTGCGGTCTCCTCGCCGGGGACGGGGAGGGGGCCGCATCCGCCAGCGGTGGTGGGAGCGGCACCCCGCGGGGGTGGAGGAGCCACAGGAAGTCGCCCAGGCCGGGGGAGGCGGTGAGTTCGGCCGCTTCGCCGGCCGCCGCCAGGGCACGGACGTACGCCGTCGGATCGGCGGAGGCCAGGGCCAGGGGCGGGCGCGTCCCGGAGACGCCCAGCGCGCGCAGCGCCTCCCGCTGCGGCAGGAGCACCCCGCCCCCGGCGGCCGCCGCACACGCGTCCAGCGCCACGTGCGCCGTCACGTCGCACGACCCGTCCGGCACCGCCGCCACCTCCCGCCCCTCCCGGAACCCGGTCAGGGTCCCACCCGGGGGCCGCCGCGCAGCGGTGTGGGCGTAGTCGACCGCCACCGCGAGCCCCGCCTCCACCGAGGCGACCGCCGCCGCCCAGGCCTCGTCCCGGGTCCGCCCGATCTCCCGCCGGCCCGGCCCGGGCCACCACCGCTCCAGCCAGTCCCGGTCCGGCCCGGACACCGGCTCGCCCGGCGCCTCCGTGCCGTCCCGGGCGACGAGCACGTAGCGGCCGTCCTCGGCGAGGTCCAGCGGGACGTTGTCGAGCCACTCGTTCGCGAAGAGCAGGCCCCGTACCCGGGCCGGCGGCCGGTCCACCCACCGGATCCTCGCGGCCGGGTCCAGGTCCGCCGGAGCCGCGGCCCGCTCCACCGCGTACGCCCGGACCCGCTCCGCGACCTCCGCGGGCAGCGCCCGCAGCACCCCGGTCAGCAGTTCCGCGCGGCCGGCCCCGACGTCCACCAGGTCCAGCTCCGCCGGGCGGCCGAGGGCCTCGTCCACCTGGCGCAGGAGCCCCGCCACCGCGCCCGCGAACAGCGAGGAGGCATGCACCGACGTGCGGAAATGCCCCGCCGGGCCCGGGCCGCCCGGGCGGACGTAGAAGCCGCCGGGCCCGTACAGGGCCGTCTCCATCGCGGTACGCCACGGCACCGGCCGGTCCCCCGGCTCCCGCACGCCGCCCCGCTCGCCGTCGTCACCCTGATCGCTCACCACGCCCACCGGACAAAGGCTAGGCTCATCCTCCACCTTGCGGAGTACGCCCCCCTGGCAGGGATCGCCCCTGTGGTTGACTCCCCCACCTATCTCCCTTGCCTACTCTGGGTTACGTGCAGCGCCTCTACGACTTCCTCCGCAGACACCCCACGGGCGTCGACAGCTTCTGGGCTGTGATGCTCGTCGGGGTGGGGATGCTGCAGGTGATCGACAGTGCTCCCGGTGCCGCGGAGCGGCTGCTCGCCCTCCCCTCGGTCCTCGCGCCCGGTCTGGTCGTCGCGCTGCGCCGCAGGTGGACGGTGCCGATGTTCTGGGTGGCCGTGGGCTCCGGGCTCTACCAGCTGCTCGCCGGGGTGCAGATCCACCTCGCCGACTTCGCCATGCTGGTCATCCTCTACACCGTCGCCTCCGCGGCCGACGTCCCCCGCAGGCTCTCGCAGATCGCCCTGGTCACGGGACTGGCGGCGGCGCCGCTGTACGCCCTGCGCTTCGGCGTCGACAAGGGCGACCCCTCCAGCGACTTCTTCTTCTCGGTCATCATGATGGTCCCCTTCGCCCTGGCCTGGGTGCTGGGCGACTCGCTGCGCACCCGGCGGGCGTACTACGCCCAGCTGGTCGAGCGGAACCAGCGGCTGGAGAAGGAGCGCGAGGCCCAGGCCAAGGTGGCCGTCGCCGCCGAGCGGGCGCGGATCGCCCGCGAACTGCACGACGTCGTCGCGCACAACGTCTCCGTCATGGTCGTCCAGGCCGACGGCGCCGCCTACGTCATGGACGTGGCCCCCGAGCAGGCCAAGGAGGCCCTCCAGACCATCTCCGGCACCGGGCGCCAGGCGCTCGCCGAGATGCGCCGCCTGCTGGGCGTGCTGCGCACCGGCGAGCCCGAGGAGTCCGAGGACTACGTCCCGCAGCCCGACGTCGAACAGATCGAGGTGCTCGTGGAGCAGGTCCGGGCGGCCGGCCTGGACGTGGACTTCGCGGTGGAGGGCGCCCCCCGGCCCCTGCCGAGCGGGGTGGAGCTGACGGCGTACCGGATCGTGCAGGAGGCGCTGACCAACACCCGCAAGCACGGGGGCCCGGAGGCCCGGGCCAGCGTGCGGCTGGTGTACTTCGACGACGGGCTCGGCCTGCTGGTCGAGGACGACGGGCGGGGCGCGGCGCACGAGTTGTACGAGGACGGCGGCGCCGACGGCGCCGGGCACGGCCTGATCGGCATGCGGGAGCGGGTCGGTATGGTCGGCGGGACCCTGGAGGCGGGGCCACGGCCGGGCGGTGGCTTCCGGATCAGCGCGCTGTTGCCGCTGAAGAAGAGATGAGGTCGAGGTAGCGGATGTCCATCCGAGTGATGCTCGTAGACGACCAGGTGCTGCTGCGCACCGGCTTCCGGATGGTGCTCGCCGCCCAGCCGGACATGGAGGTGGTCGCCGAGGCCGGCGACGGCCTGGAGGCCCTGGAGGTGCTGCGCGCGACGAAGGTCGACGTGGTCCTGATGGACGTGCGCATGCCGAAGCTGGACGGGGTCGAGGCCACCCGTCGCATCTGCGCCCAGGAGGGCCACCCCAAGGTGATCATCCTGACCACCTTCGACCTGGACGAGTACGCGTTCTCCGGGCTGAAGGCGGGCGCCAGCGGGTTCATGCTCAAGGACGTGCCGCCGGCGGAGCTGCTGGGCGCGATCCGCTCGGTGCACAGCGGCGACGCGGTGGTGGCCCCGTCCACGACCCGCCGCCTGCTGGACCGGTTCGCCCCCATGCTCCCGACGACCACGGCGGAGCCGCAGCACAAGGAGCTGGACCGGCTCACCGACCGCGAGCGCGAGGTCATGCTCCTGGTGGCCCAGGGCCTGTCGAACGGCGAGATCGCCGCCCGGCTGGTCCTGTCGGAGGCCACGGTCAAGACGCACGTGGGCCGCATCCTGACGAAGCTGGACCTGCGTGACCGGGTCCAGGTCGTCGTCCTGGCCTACGAGACGGGCATGGTCCGCGCGGGCGGCGGCCCGGGCCTCTGACACGGCCCCCGGCTACTGCCTCTGGCCCTGGCCCTGCCCCGTCGGCGGGCGGGGTCGGGTCAGGTCATCCAGCGGTCCGGGCGGGCGTGGGTGCGGCCCGTGCGGGAGCGGGCGGCCTGGGCGTGCAGGAGGAGGCGGGCCTCGTCCGTGGCGCGCAGCCGGGCGGCCACGCTGCCGTTGGCGCCGGTGTCCACATGGACGTCGGCCACGCCGCGGGCGCGTTCCCACGGGCCCTGGGTGAGCCGGACGCTCTGCACCTTCGCGTGCGGGACGATCTCCGTCCGGCGGCACAGCCGGCCCTTGCGGGCCGCGAAGACCTCCGGGGACACGGCCAGGCCGTAGCCCTTCCACCACACCGGCACCACCCAGCGCGAGCCGTGGGCCGGGGCCGGGTCGAACACCAGGGCCGTCAGGTCCACGCCCGGCAGCACCCGGGCCACCACGGCGTACGCCTCCCGCCGGGTCGCGACCGGCACCAGGACGTCGTTCTTGGAACCGGCCACCGCCAGCTCCACCCGCACCCAGTCCCGGCGCCGCCACAGCAGCGGCTCCACGATCCGTACGGTCTGCACCCGGCCGGGCGGCACCGTCTCGTGCGCCCGGTCCAGCAGCCCGTGGTCCAGCCGCAGCCCGTCGGGCGACTCCTCGACCGTCCAGTCGTACTCGGCCAGGAACCGGCCGCCGGTGCCGGCCCAGGCCCCGCCCAGCAGGGGCAGCAGCAGGACCAGGGCCGCGAAGACGTTGTCGCTGACCCACCACATCAGCGCCGCCATGGACACGCCGGCGACCAGCGCCGCCCACGCCCCCAGGCTCAGCGCCAGCGAGGTCGCCAGTCGGCGGCCGGGGACCCGCAGCAGCGCCCGTCCCGGCGCCTCGCCGACGCGGACCGCTTCCGCCGGGGCGAAGCCGGCGGCCCGCGCGAGCAGTTCCGCGCGCAGCTCCCGTGCCTCGCGCTCGCCGAGGAAGGCCAGCTCGTCCTTGTCCTCGGTCCCGATCACGTCCAGCTTGAGCTTGGCCACCCCGGCCAGCCGGGCCAGCAGCGGGCGGGTGACGTCCACGGCCTGGAGCCGGTCGAGCCGGATGTGCGCGGTCCGCCGGAAGAGCAGGCCGGTGCGGATGCGCAGCTCGGTGGCGGTGACGGCGTAGTGGGTGAAGCGCCAGCTCAGGTACCCGTACAGGGCGGCCACGGCCAGCACGGCGGCCACGATCAGCAGGTCCAGCCCGACGCCCGCGTCACGGGCCCACTCCTGCGCCTTGTCGGCCTGCTGCCCGAGCACACCGATACCGGCGCCGATCGGCACCCAGGCGCGACGCAGCGGGGTGAACGGGTGCAGCCGCCGCTCGTCCACGGACCCGGCCGGGCCGGGCTCCGGCCCGGGCTCCTGCTGCGGCACCGGCCGCGGCTCCGGCCCGGGCTGCGGCATCGGCTCCGGCTGCCGCACCGGCTCCGGCTGTTGCGGCGCCGTCCCGCTCGCCGTCACAGCCCCGCCGACCTTGCCTCGCCCAGCGCCGTCAGCCGGTCCCGCAGCCGCTCGGCCTCGGCCGGGGCCAGGCCCGGGATCCGGGCGTCCGACGCGGCCGCGGCCGTGTGCAGCTGGACGGAGGCCAGCGCGAAGCGCCGCTCCAGCGGCCCGGAGGTCACCTCGACCAGCTGCATCCGCCCGTACGGCACCACGGTCTGCTCCTGCCACAGCACACCCCGGCTGATCAGCAGGTCGTCGGCACGTTCGGCGTAGCGCCACGAGCGCCAGTTGCGGGCCAGCAGGCGCCAGCCCCAGGCCAGGACGGCCGCCCAGACCAGCCCCGTCAGGGCCCACGCCGGGCCGATCAGCAGGCCCGTCAGGACCGCCGTCGCCCCGCCCAGCACCGTCATCCATATGACCAGCAGCAGCCGGCGCAGTGTGAGCAGTCCGCCGGGCAGTCCCACCCAGTGCGGCTCCTCGCCCCCGTCCACCGACGGAGTCGTCGTCCCCGTATCCATTCCCCCAGCCTAGGGCTGAGACACTGGGCCCATGACGGAGACCACGGTCGGCATCGGCGGTGCGGCGGAGAGCACCGACATGGTGCTCAACATCGGACCTCAGCACCCTTCCACGCACGGCGTGCTGCGCCTGCGCCTCGTCCTGGACGGGGAGCGCATCGCCAGCGCGGAGCCGGTGGTCGGCTACATGCACCGTGGCGCGGAGAAACTCTTCGAGGCCCGGGACTACCGTCAGATCGTCATGCTGGCCAACCGGCACGACTGGCTGTCGGCGTTCTCCAACGAGCTCGGCGTGGTCATGGCCGTCGAGCGGATGCTCGGCATGGAGGTGCCGGAGCGGGCCGTGTGGATGCGGACCCTGCTCGCCGAGCTCAACCGGGTGCTGAACCACCTGATGTTCCTCGGGTCGTACCCGCTCGAACTGGGCGGTATCACCCCGATCTTCCACGCGTTCCGCGAGCGGGAGGACCTCCAGGCGGTCATGGAGGAGATCTCCGGCGGCCGCATGCACTACATGTTCAACCGGGTCGGCGGCCTCAAGGAGGACCTCCCGGCGGGCTGGCTCGTCCGGGCCCGCGCCGCCGTCGCCGAGTGCCGTTCGCGGATGGACGTCTACGACAAGCTGGTGCACGGCAACGAGATCTTCCGCGGCCGGACCCGGGACGTCGGCGTGCTCTCCGCCGAGGCCGTCCACGCGTACGGGGTCTCCGGCCCGATCGCCCGGGCCTCGGGCGTCGACTTCGACCTGCGCCGGGACGAGCCGTACCTGGCCTACGGCGAGCTGCAGGACGTGCTGAAGGTCGTCACCCGGACCGAGGGCGACTGCCTGGCCCGCTTCGAGTGCCTGCTCGACCAGACCCACAACGCCCTCGACCTGGCCGACGCCTGCCTGGACCGGATGGCCGAGCTGCCGCCGGGGCCGGTCAACCAGCGGCTGCCGAAGGTGCTGAAGGCGCCGGAGGGACACACGTACGCCTGGACCGAGAACCCGCTCGGGATCAACGGCTACTACCTGGTGTCCAAGGGCGAGAAGACCCCGTACCGGCTGAAGCTGCGCTCGGCGTCGTTCAACAACATCCAGGCCCTGACCGAACTGCTGCCGGGCCAGCTGGTCGCGGACATGGTGGCGATCCTGGGCTCGATGTTCTTCGTGGTCGGCGACATCGACAAGTAGTCGCGGCACGGGGGCATCGCGCCGACCGCCGGGCCGGCACCCCCTAGGGTGCGGACATGACCCAGGCCCCGGCCGCACCGGCCGACACCCCGGCGGGCAGGCCCGAAGGCCTGCCCGCCCCCGTGGTCGCCGGGTACCTGCGGCGGCTCGGCTTCACCGGGCCGCCGGCGGGGCCCTCGGCCGCCGGGCTGTTCGCGCTGCACCGGGCGCACCTGGAGCGGGTCCCGTACGAGAACCTCGACATCCAGCTCGGCCGGCCGCCGGCCATCGACCCGGAGCTGTCGGCCCGCCGCATCGCCGCCGGCCGCGGCGGCTACTGCTTCCACCTCAACGGGGCCTTCTCCGCCCTGCTGCGCAGCCTCGGCTACGAGGTCACCCGGCACATCGGCGGCGTCTGCCAGGACCTGGCCCACCGCGAGGTGACCGGCAACCACCTCGTCCTCACCGTCCGGGCCGGCGGCACCGCCTACTTCGTGGACGCCGGGCTCGGTGACGGCCCGTACGAGCCCTTGCCGCTGCGCGCCGGCACCTACCGGCAGGGCCCCTTCACGTACCGCATGGAGCCGCTGCCCCGCGCCGGGGGCGGGCCGGGAGGCCGGCCGGGGGGCTGGTCCTTCCTCAACGAGGCCGGGCCCAACCCGGCCGTCAACTTCCGCGCGGCCCCCGCCACCATGGCCGACTTCGCCGCGGAGCACAGGCGGCTGTCCACCGCCGAGGACTCCGTCTTCGTACGGACCCTGGCCGTCTTCCGGCGCGACGCCCACGGGATCGACGCCCTCCGGGGCCGCACCCTGAGCCGGACCGCGCCCGCGGCCGGGGACACCACCCGCGAACTGACCACCCCGGAGGCCTTCTTCGCCGCCCTCACCACGGTCTTCGGCTGCTCCCTGGCCGGTCTGACCCCGGCGGACCGCGCCCTGCTGTGGGAGCGCACGGCCACCGGCCCGGCGCAATGACGGACGCCCGCCGGCGCGGGGCGCGGGCGGGCGTCGTACGGGCGGGCCGGCGTCGGGCCGGCGCCGGTCGCTAGGAGATGGCCGTGCGGAGGCGGGCCACGTCCAGGGGCTCGGTCTCGTCGTGGGCCGTCAGGTCGATGACCTTGGCCACCCCCTGCTCCCCGGCCTCACCGTCCGCTTCCGCTTCCCCCTCGGCTTCCGCTTCGGCTTCCGCCTCCGCCGCGGGGCGGGCCGGGGCCCGCGCGCCGGAACGGTCCTGCGCACCGGGCGCGGCCTCGGGCCGGGCCGGGGCCGCGCCCGTCGGGGCGGTCCGGGCCTTGTGCGCCTCCAGGGCCTCCGCGCCGACCACGTCGGCGAGGTCCTCGTCCTGGACGGCCTCGATCGCGGCCCGGGTGCGGTCCGCCGCCTTGGTGCCGAAGAAGTCGAAGCCGCCCTCCGCGCGGGAGGTCGGCTGCCGGTGCGGCGCGTACGGGGCGACCGCCGAGGCCGGGCGGCGCGCCGGGACCGGGGCCATGGCCGCCGCCGAAGCCGGGGCCGGGTTCCCGGTCATCGGGGTCGCGGGGACCGGGACCGGCGAGGCGATCGCGGTCTCGGCCGCGGCCTTCGCCTCGGCCTGGGACGCCTTGCGGGCCAGCGCCTTCAGGGCGGCGTGGGCGCGGGCGTAGCCCAGGCTGGTGGGCGCGCCGCTGGACGTGCGCTCCTCGGAGACCGCCGGGAGCTCCTTGGCCCCGCCCGGGGCCGAGGCCTCGATGGCCCGCCGGCGCCCCTCCAGGGCGCTGGCCCGCTCGGTCTCGGCCGTGGCGTAGCGCCGCAGCAGCGCGGCGTGCTCCCCGCGCAGCCCGGCGAGCTCGACCCGCTTGGCCCGCAGCTTGGCGTCCAGCTTGGCGCGCAGCTGCCGGGCCTCCTCCAGGTCGCTCTCCAGCTCGGCGATCCGTTCCTCGGTGCGCCACTCGTCCTTGGTGCGTTCCCGGGCCAGCTCCGACACCCGGCGGCCGGCGGCGCGGTCCCAGGACCGCATGACCACGGCTCCGGTGACCCCGGCGGCGGCCGTGAGCGCCACGAGGAGCCTCAGCGGAATCGGTTCCGCGAACAGCCAGGCGACGGCGGCGCCGGCTATGGACACACCGGCGACGGCCGTCGGCGTGAGCAGCCGGTGCAGGGGTTCAGGATTGCGGTGGCGTCCACGGGGCATGGCCTGAAATTTACAGGGCGTACGCTCCCGATGGGGCGGCCGCCCGGCAATCTGTTGCCAGGCGGTTACGCCTCATTTCCCCATCGATCGGGTATCGACGGGCGGCCGACCGGCACATCGACGCCCCGTCAACTCCCTTTACTGCTTCTTGGTCAACCCCTTCGCCTCCAGATACGTCTTGGCGACGTCGGCCGGCTTCGCCCGCTCCGCGTCCACCTTGCGGTTGAGGTCGGCCAGGTCGGCCGTCGTCAGGACCTTGGTCAGCCGGTCCAGCGCCGCCGCGACCTCGGGCGCTCCGGCGTCCTTGGCGTTGACCACGGGCAGCACGTTGTCGGCGTTCTGGAGCTTCTTGTCGTCCTCCAGCAGCACCAGCCCGTACTGCTCCAGCGTGGCGTCGGTGGTGGTGGTCAGCACGAGCTGGTCGACCCCGTCCTTCACCGCCTGCTTGGCCTGCGGCGTACCGACACCCTTGGGGTCGATACCGGAAACTTCGATTCCGTAGGCCTTCTTCAATCCCGGTGCGCAGAACGGGCGGACGGTGCATTCGTCCCCGGCCGCGATCTTCACCTTCAGCCCCGAAGCACCAAGATCGGAAAGCGTCTTCAGCTTGTTCTTCTCGGCGAATTCCCGGCTCACCGCGAAGGCGTTCTGGTCCACCGCCTGCCCGGTCGGCAGCACCTTCAGCCCCAGTGGTCCCGCCAGCTTCTCCAGCCCCGCCACCGTCGCCGCGACGTCGCTGGAGGCGACCGGCGCGTCGGCCGGCGCCTTCGGGCCGTTGACCTTGGCGTTGAGGAACTCCGCGAGCGTGGCCGCGTACTCCGGGACGACGTCGATCTCGCCCTTCTCCAGCGCGGGCTCGTACAGCTCACGGTTGGCGACCGTGGTGATCGAGGTCGTGTACCCCTCGGACCGCAGCAGCTGCGCGTAGAGCTCCGCCAGCACGTTGGACTCGGTGAACCCGGCCGCGCCGATCACCAGCTTGCCCTTGGCCCCGCCGGCGGCCGGCGCCGAGGAACCCGTGCCCTCCTTGGACTTCTCCAGGCTCTCGCCGCCGCAGGCCGTCAGCGCCACGCCCAGCGTCAGCGCACCCAGCGCGGCGGTCAGGACACGGGTCGAACTCGTTCTCATGAATGCTCCGTTCGGGAAGGGGAATGGCGCAGCGGCGACAGCAGCCGGTCCGCGGCCACGAGTGCGCCCTCGACCAGGAGCGCGAGCAGCGCCACCAGCAGGGCCCCCGCGACGACCTGCGGGGTGTTGTACGTGGTGAAGCCGGCCGTGATGATCCGGCCGAGGCCGCCCTGGCCGACCATCGCCGCGATCGTCGCGGTCGCGACGACCTGGATGGCGGCGGACCGCAGGCCCGTCATCACCATCGGCCAGGCCAGCGGCAGTTCCACCCGCCGGAAGAGCTGGCCGCCGGACATGCCCATGCCCCGGGCCGCCTCCACCACCGAGCGGTCCACCTCGCGCAGGCCGACGTAGGCGTTGGTGAGCAGCGGCGGGACGGCGAACAGCACGAGCGCGATCACGGTCGGGGCGTAGCCGGCGTTGCGCAGCGGCGAGACCATGAACAGGGCCAGCACCGCGAAGACCGGGACGGCCCGGCCCACGTTGGAGACGTTGACCGCCAGGGCCCCGCCCCGGCCCAGGTGGCCCAGCCACAGCCCGGCCGGCAGCGCCACCGCGCAGGCGAGGAGCAGCGCCAGCCCGCTGACGTAGGCGTGTTCGGCGAGCCGGTGCCACACCCCGCTCTCGCCCGACCAGTTCGCCCCGTCCGCGAGCCAGTCCCAGGCTCCCCCCAGCACTCCGCCGGTCATGGCTCAGGCTCCCTTCGCCGCGCGCGTCCAGGGCGTGAGCAGCCGCTGCACGCCGAGCAGGGCCATGTCCGCCACCAGGGCGAGCAGGACGCACAGCACCGACGCGGTGAGCACCTGCGCCTTGAACGAGCTGGTCACGGCGGGGGCGATGAGGTTGCCCAGACCGCCCTTGCCGACGATCGCGCCGACGGTGGTCAGCGCCACCGTGGAGACCGTGGCGATCCGGATCCCGGCGAGCAGCGCGGGCAGCGCCAGCGGCAGTTCGACCTGCCACAGCATCCGGGCGGGCCCGTAGCCCATGCCGCGCGCCGCCTCCTTGACCTCCTGCGGTACGGCGTCCAGGCCGGCCAGCACGTTGCGCACGAGGATGGTCAGCGAGTACAGCACCAGCCCGGTCACCACGACCGCCGCCGACAGCCCGAACACCGGGAGCAGCAGCGAGAACATGGCGAGCGAGGGGACGGTGTAGAGCAGCGTGGTGAGCGCCAGCACGGGCCCCGCCCAGCGGCGGCCGCGGCGGGCGAGCAGCGCCAGCGGCACCGCCACCAGGATGCCGATCACGACCGAGACCGCGGTGATCCAGACATGTTGGACGGTGGCGTCGGTCAGCTCCTGGCTGCGGGAGGTGACGTACTCCCAGCAGAACCAGTCGTTCGCCACCAGGCAACTGCTGTGCCCGGCCATGCCGCTCCTCACCCCGAACGTACGTACCCCTCGACCCTAACCCTGAGGGCCGGGGATGGCCGGTTCCCTTCGCACAGGGGTAACACTTCTGTCACACCTCACCCGCGCGCGTACGCAAGGATGGGCGGATGATCCGATTCGAGCACGTGACCAAGCGGTACGCCGACGGGACCACTGCGGTCGAGGACCTGTCCTTCGAGGTGGCCGAGGGCGAACTGGTCACCCTCGTGGGCCCCTCGGGCTGCGGCAAGACGACCACCATGAAGATGGTCAACCGGCTCATCGAGCCGACCGAGGGCCGCATCCTGCTGGACGGCCGGGACATCGCCGACGCCGACCCCGTGGAGCTGCGCCGCCACATCGGGTACGTCATCCAGCAGGTGGGTCTGTTCCCGCACAAGACGGTGCTGGAGAACACGGCGACGGTGCCGCAGCTGATCGGCACGCCCCGGGCCAAGGCCCGCGCCCGGGCCGCCGAGCTGCTGGAGCTGGTCGGCCTGGACCCGGCCGTCTACGGCGACCGCTACCCGCAGCAGCTCTCGGGCGGGCAGCGCCAGCGCGTCGGCGTGGCCCGTGCGCTCGCGGCCGATCCGCCGGTGCTGCTGATGGACGAGCCGTTCGGCGCGGTGGACCCGGTGGTGCGCGAGCGGCTGCAGAACGAGTTCCTGGCCCTGCAGCAGTCGGTGCGCAAGACGATCCTGCTGGTCACCCACGACCTGGAGGAGGCCGTCCGGCTCGGCGACCGGATCGCCGTCTACGGGCAGGGCACCATCGAGCAGTTCGCGACCCCGGCGCAGGTGCTCGGGGCGCCGGCCACGCCGTACGTGGCCTCGTTCGTGGGCGCCGACCGGGGCCTGAAGCGGCTGGCGGTGACACCGGTGCGGGCGGCCGACCTGCAGCCGCTGGACGGGGCCGGGCCGGCGGCCTCGGTGGAGCTGGGCGCCTCGCTGCGCCAGGCGCTCGCGCTGCTGCTCCAGGAGGACACCGGCCGGATCGCGGTCACCGACCCGGCCACGGGCGACGTGGCCGGCGCCCTGACGCCGGAGGGCGTCCACCGGGCCCTGCGCCGGGCCCACCAGCAGGACGGCGGGCGGGACTGAACCGGGCCGGGCCCGGGGGCCGGCGCGGGCCGGGCCCCGGGACCCGGCCCGGGAAGAGAGCGACGCCTGACGCTCTCGGCGTCAGGCGTCGGCTCACGCGTGGATCCGGCCGCTCATCCAGACGAGCATCGGCGGGATCTCCCGGCGCCACGTGTTGAAGTTGTGGCCGCCGCTGGGAAGGATGATCGACGACACCCGGTCGGGGCCCTTGACGCCCTTGATGAACTTCCTGGTGTCACCGATGTTCGGCTCGCCCTGCTCACTGCTGGTCACCAGGAACGAGGTGCCGGCCGGCTCCTTGCGCTCCAGGCTGTACAGCACGTCGGCGCGCTTCTTCAGCTTGTCGTCACCCATGAACAGGTTGCCCGTGGTCGGGTCGTCCGGGGCCTCGTAGTACGCCGAGAGACCCGCGGCCGCGCCGAAGGTCCGGGGGTAGTGCACGGCGATCTTCAGGGCGCAGTAGCCGCCCGTGGAGTTGCCGATGAAGCCCATGTTCTCCGGCTTCTTGCCGACCCGGAAGGTGTCGGTGATGGCCTGGGGCAGGTCCACGCCGAAGAAGGTCTCGGTCTGCGGGCCATTGGGTATGTCCACGCACTCGGTGTCCCGCGGGGGCGCGACGGTCGGGCGGAGCATGACCAGGATCATCGGCTTCATTTTGCCCGACTTGGCCTGCTTGAAGGCCGTCATGGGGTAATTCAGCCCTTTGATCAGGTTTTCCGCGGTGCCCGGGTAACCCGTCAGGACGATGGACGCCGGAAAGTTCTTGTCCTTGTACTGCGGCTGGAAGTACTCCGGCGGCAGCCAGACGTAACCGGGGCTGGTTATCTTCGACTTCTGCCCCGTTATGGCCACCTTGAGGATCTGACCCCCGACCTGCGGCTTGGTCCCGCCCGGCACGTCCAGGTGCTGCTTGTCGACGACCTTGATGTCCTTGCTGCTCATCGAGTGGTCGACGACCTTGCCCATCTCGGTCTGCTGCCCGAAGAGGTCGGCCCAGGACCCGTAGAAGAGGAAGGACTTGTTCGCGGCGAGCCCGATCGCCGAGAACAGCGCCAGCTGCGTCGCGAGCAGCAGCCCGACCCGGCCCGTGACCGCGCGCCAGGTGCGGCCCGACAGCTTCGGCCAGAGCCAGACCGTGGCCGCGAACAGCGCTACGCCGACCACGATCGCCAGGATCAGGACCGTATTACTCGTGAGACCCATGAGTGTTCCGCAGACTTTCTGATGGCAGGGCGAGTTTTTTCCTGAGCAAGAGTGAACCCGCCGCCCCTTGCCGTCGTCCTAAGGGACGCACACACCGGAGGCTGTAGCGGCCTTCGGCCACATGATCTCTCGCGGAGCAACGGGAAGCGATGTCTAGCAGGATAGATGGCGATAAGTCCGGACAGGTTCCGACCAGGGTCCGCCGAATCCTCAGCGGACCACGACCGGAGCGAGTCCCCAGCCTGGTGGGTACGGCCGTCACGCTCGTCGGCCTGATGGACATCGCCGCGGGCATCATCCCGCGGTTCAACCACAGCAGGGTCCGCGCGATCGCCGAGGTCATCCCCGGCTCGACCCGGCCCATGGCGGCCGCGGTCACCATCTGCGCGGGCGTCCTGCTGCTCCTGCTGGCCCACGGCCTCAAGCGCCGCAAGCGCCGCGCCTGGCGCGCCGCCGTCCTGCTGCTGCCCATCGGCGCCGTGGCGCAGTTCTGGTACCGGCACTCCTTCATCGGCGTCGCCATCGCCGCCGCGCTCCTCGCGCTGCTGCTGCGCCACCAGGGTGAATTCAAGGCCCTGCCCGACCCGCGCAGCCGCTGGAAGGCCCTGGCCAACTTCGTGCTCATGGGTGCCTTCTCCATCGGCCTCGGCCTGGTGATCGTCAACGCCCACCCGCACAAGATCGTCGGCGACCCCGGTCTCTACCAGCAGCTCGCCCACGTCCTGTACGGCCTCGTCGGCATCGAGGGCCCCATCGCCTACGACGGCGGCCGCGCCGACTGGATCGTCGGCTGGTCCCTCGGCGCCCTCGGCATGCTGACCGCGCTCACCACCATCTACCTCGCCTTCCGCCCCGAGCACCCGGCCGCCCGGCTGACCGCCGAGGACGAGACCAAGCTGCGCGAGCTGCTGGCCAAGCACGGCCACCGCGACTCCCTCGGCCACTTCGCGCTCCGCCGCGACAAGGCCGTCGTCTTCTCCCCCAGCGGCAAGGCCGCCGTCACCTACCGCGTCGTCTCCGGCGTCATGCTCGCCTCCGGCGACCCCATCGGCGACGTCGAGGCCTGGCCCGGCGCCATCGAGCGCTTCATGGAGGAGGCCAAGGCCCACTCCTGGACCCCGGCCGTCATGGGCTGCAGCGAGACCGGCGGCGAGGTGTGGACCCGCGAGACCGGCCTGGACGCCCTGGAACTCGGCGACGAGGCCATCGTCGACGTCAAAGACTTCTCGCTGTCGGGCCGCCCGATGCGCAACGTCCGCCAGATGGTCAAGCGCATCGAGCGCAACGGCTACACCACCAAGGTCCGCCGGGTCAGCGAGCTGACCGACGAGGAGCTGACCGCCGTCCGCGGCGCCTCCGAGGCCTGGCGCGGCACCGACACCGAGCGCGGCTTCTCCATGGCCCTGGGCCGCGTCGGCGACCCCGGCGACGGCGACTGCGTGATCGCCACCGCCCACCGCACCGAGGAGGGCGACACCAGCCCCTTCGGCGACCTCAAGGCCATCCAGCACTTCGTCCCCTGGGGCAAGGACGGCATGTCGCTGGAGCTGATGCGCCGCGACCGCGCCGCCGACCCGGGCATGAACGAGCTGCTGATCGTCGCCTCCCTGCAGGCCGCCCCCGCCCTCGGCATCGAGCGGGTCTCGCTGAACTTCGCCATGTTCCGCTCCGCGCTCGCCCGCGGCGAGAAGATCGGCGCCGGCCCGGTCCTGCGCGCCTGGCGCAGCCTGCTGGTGTTCCTCTCCCGCTGGTTCCAGATCGAGTCGCTCTACAAGTTCAACGCCAAGTTCCAGCCCCGCTGGGAGCCCCGCTTCGTCGTCTTCCGCACCACCCGCGACCTGCCCCGCATCGGCTTCGCCGCCATGCAGGCCGAGGGCTTCGTGACCCTCGCCCTGCCGCGGCTGTTCGAGAGCCGCCGCCGTCCCAAGCAGGACCGCGACTGCGCCCACCAGGACGCCGTGGGCACCGTCCCCGGCCAGGCCGAGCGCGAGGTGCAGGCCGCGTAGCGGCCGGCCCGGGCCACGGTACGTACGAGCCGACGCCGCAGCAGACGCATGACAGGGCCCCGACCGCCCCGCCCGGCCACCGCCGGGGGACGGCCGGGGCCCTGCCGTTCGTACGACAGCCCTACCCTTGAACCTATGAACACGATGCGCGGACCCGCCGCCAGGGGTCGAGTCACAGGCCTGCCGGAATGGGACCGCTGCGCGGTCATGGGCGTCGTCAACGTCACCCCCGACTCCTTCTCCGACGGCGGCCGCTGGTTCGACACCACCGCCGCCGTCAAGCGCGGCCTCGACCTGGTCGCGCAGGGCGCCGACCTGGTCGACGTCGGCGGCGAGTCCACCCGGCCCGGCGCCACCCGGGTCGACGCCGAGGAGGAGCTGCGCCGGGTCGTCCCCGTCGTGCGCGGCCTGGCCTCCGAGGGCGTCACCGTCTCCGTCGACACCATGCGGGCCGCCGTCGCCGAGCAGGCCGTCGCCGCCGGCGCGGTGCTGGTCAACGACGTCAGCGGCGGACTCGCCGACCCCGCCATGATCCCCGCGGTCGCCGCCGCCGAGGTGCCCTTCGTCGTCATGCACTGGCGCGGCTTCAGCGACAACATGAACGCCCTGGCCGTCTACGACGACGTGGTCGCCGAGGTCACCGCCGAGCTGCGGACCCGGATCGACGCCGTCGTCGCCGGCGGCATCGCCCCCGAGCGGCTCCTGGTCGACCCGGGCCTGGGCTTCGCCAAGATGGCCGAACACGACCTGGCCCTCGTCGCCCATCTGCGCGACCTGCGCGACCTGGGCTTCCCCCTGCTGGTCGCGGCCTCCCGCAAGCGCTTCCTGGGCCGGGTCCTGGCCGGCGGCGAGGCCGCCGCCCCGCCGCCCGCCCGCGAGCGCGACGCGGCCACCGCCGCCGTGTCCGCCATCGCCGCCCACGAGGGCGCCTGGGCGGTCCGGGTCCACGAGGTACGGGCCACGGCCGACGCGGTTCGCGTCGCGCGCGCCGTGGAAGGAGCACGGTGATCCATAGGGAAGGGGAACAGTGAGCCGTACCGACACCGAGGCGGTCGAAGAGACCAACACGGCCTTCTACGAGGCCATGGAGCGGGGGGACGTCGACACCCTGTCGGCACTCTGGCTCGACGACGAGATCTCCTGCGTCCACCCGGGCTGGCCGGTGCTCACCGGTCGCGGCGAGGTGCTCCGCAGCTACGCGCTGATCATGTCGCACACGGAGTACATCCAGTTCTTCCTCACCGACACCAAGGTCACGGTGATCGGCGACACCGCCGTCGTCACCTGCACCGAGAACATCCTCAGCGGGGGCCCCGCCGAGGAGGGCCAGGACCTCGGTCCGCTCGTCGGGCAGCTGGTCGTCGCCACGAATGTGTTCCGACGCACATCCGAGGGGTGGCGCCTGTGGTCCCACCACGGATCTCCCGTGCTCACGGAGTCCGACGAGGACGCCGAGGACGACTCCTGAGGCCCCTGCGGGCAGGAGCGGGCGTTCCTCGCAGGTAGATTCGAAGGTGGACGACGCCGACCGCACTCGGCGCAGCCATGGCGCCGGGGGATCCTCCGGAGCCGGACGCACAACGAGAGCACGAGAGCAGGAGTGATTCGCGTGGATCGCATCGCGCTGCGCGGCCTGAAGGCACGCGGCCACCATGGCGTCTTCCCCCGGGAGCGCGAGGAGGGCCAGACCTTCATCGTGGACCTGGTGCTGCACCTCGACACCCGCCCCGCGGCCGCCGGTGACGACCTGGCCAAGACCGTCCACTACGGCGTGGTGGCCGAGGAGGTCGTGGACGTGGTCCAGGGCGAACCGGTCGACCTGATCGAGACCCTGGCCGAGCGGATCGCCCTGCAGTGCCTCAAGCACGAGGCCGTCGCCCAGGTGGAGGTCACCGTCCACAAGCCCGACGCCCCGATCACCGTCCCGTTCGACGACGTGACCATCACGATCACCCGGAGCCGCGCATGAACCACGGCCAGAGCGACCCCACCGTGCAGCCCGTGCCCGCCTCCGTCGTGGAGACCGTGGACGCGGCCGACTCGACGCTGTCCAACCCGCGACTGGCCGTCGTGGCCCTCGGCTCCAACCTGGGCAACCGGCTGGAGACCCTCCAGGGCGCCGTCGACGCCCTCGGGGACACCCCGGGCCTGCGGGTCAAAGCCGTCTCCCCGGTCTACGAGACCGAACCGTGGGGCGTGGAGCCGGGCTCGCAGCCCTCGTACCTCAACGCCGTCGTGATCATCAAGACCACCCTGCCGCCGTCCTCGCTGCTGGAGCGGGCGCACGCGGTGGAGGAGGCCTTCGACCGGGTCCGCGACGAGCGCTGGGGCCCCCGCACGATCGACGTCGACATCATCACCTACGCCGACACGGTCTCCGCCGACCCGGTGCTCACCCTCCCGCACCCCCGCGCCCACGAACGCGCCTTCGTCCTGGCGCCCTGGCTCGACGTGGACCCCGCGGCCGAGCTCCCCGGCCACGGCCCGGTGGCCCCCCTGCTGACCGCCCTCGGCCAGGCCGGCGTGACCCGCCGCCCGGACCTGGAACTCCAGCTGCCCGAGTAGTCGTTAGCCTGGAGCCGCGGCATCGATCGAGAGCGGGGTACGGGTTCCGTGAAGCAACTTCGGCTGGGCGTCCTGGTCGGCATCTTCGTGATCGCCGGGGTGCTGTCCTGGGCGGGCGCCCAGCTGTGGAACGCGTACGGCACCCTGCCCGGGGTGCCTCTGGCCGCGCCCATCGTGCTGGCGGCCATCGCGGCGGTGCTCCTGGCCACGGCCCTGTCGCTGCGCTCCCGGCTGAAGGCCCAGCGGGAGCGGCGACCGGGCGCCAAGGGCGTGGAGCCGCTGATGGCGGCCCGCGCGGTGGTCTTCGCCCAGGCCAGCGCCCTGGTGGCGGCCCTGGTCGCCGGCATGTACGCCGGCACGGGCCTCTTCCTCCTCCTGGCCGACCTCACCCAGGTCCCGGCCCGCCGCGACCAGGCCATCTATGCCGCCGCCTCGGTGGCCGCCGGCGCCGCGGTCGTCGCAGCCGCCTTCTTCCTGGAACACATCTGCAAACTCCCGGAAGACAACGACCCCCACGAGAAGTCCCCGGCCCGCGCCTAGCGCGGGCCTAGCCCCGGGCCGGCGCGGCCCGGGGCGGGTCCTGGGCCGCGGCGTGACCGTAGGGCCGCACCCACTCCCAGAGCGGCCGGGGGACGGCATCGGCCTCCCACAGCGCGAACTCCAGCTCGTCCAGGTAGCCGTCCGTCCAGTCGAAGACCAGCGCCTCTCCCAGGACCTTCCCCGACGCCGTGGCCACCGAGCCGGCGGCCACCACGGGGCTGTCCCCGCGGGGCGGGGCCGGCGGGACCGCCGTACGGTCCACGCGCAGGTGGAGGCTCCCGCACGGGCAGGTACAGCCCTCGGCCATCTCGGTGTGCGGCAGCTGCGCCCGGTAGGCGCGGTGGGCGGGGGTGTCGCGAGGGAGGAGAAGGTCCAGGGTCCGCCGGACCTCCTCGCTCAGGGGCTCCCAGACGGGACCGGCAGGCCGGGGCACTAGCGGGCCATGATCAGGCTCATGGCCTCGTTGCGGGTGGCACTGTCGCGGAGCTGGCCGCGGACGGCCGAGGTGATGGTCTTCGCGCCCGGCTTGCGGACGCCGCGCATGGTCATGCACATGTGCTCGCACTCCACGACCACGATCACGCCGCGCGGCTCCAGGATCTCCATCAGGGAGTCGGCGATCTGGGTGGTGAGTCGTTCCTGCACCTGCGGGCGGCGGGCGTAGACGTCGACCAGGCGGGCCAGCTTCGACAGGCCGGTGATCTTGCCGGAGGTCGAGGGGATGTAGCCCACGTGGGCCACGCCGTGGAACGGGACCAGATGATGTTCACAGCTGCTCATGACCTCGATGTCCTTGACCAGGACCATCTCGTCGTGGCCCAGGTCGAACGTCGTGGTCAGCACCTCTTCGGGCTTCTGCCACAGCCCGGCGAATATCTCCCGGTACGCCCGCGCCACCCGGGCCGGCGTCTCCTGGAGTCCCTCGCGGTCCGGGTCCTCGCCGACCGCAATGAGCAGTTCGCGGACGGCCGCCTCGGCGCGCTTCTCGTCGAACTCGCCGACGGTGTTCTCGCCGTCCAGGGTCACCGGGTCGGTCATGTGTGCCTCGTTCCTTCTTCCTCAGCCGCAGCTGAAAGTGCCGCGCCCCCCAGGCTAGAACCTGGGGGGCGCGGCATCCATTCCGGACAGGAGCAGGGGCCTCGTCAGAGGCCGGCGCCGTCCTCCGGGCCGACCTCGATGCCCTTCTCGGTGCTGACCGGCGCCGACGTCGCCGACGCGCCGTTGGCCGAGTTCGTCAGCTGGAGCTCCTTGGGCGAGAGCACCGGCGGACGCGTGGACGGGGTGCGGCGGGCCGAGCCGGTCCACGCCGGGCGGGCCGGGCGCTTGGTGATCGTCGAGAAGATCTCGGCGATCTCCTCCTTGCCCAGCGTCTCCTTCTCCAGCAGCGCGAGGACCAGGTTGTCGAGGACGTCACGGTTCTCGACGAGGATCTCCCAGGCCTCGTTGTGCGCGGTCTCGATGAGCTTCTTGACCTCTTCGTCGACCAGCGCCGCGACCTCTTCCGAGTAGTCGCGCTGGTGCGCCATCTCGCGGCCCAGGAACGGCTCGGTGTTGTCCCCGCCGAACTTGATCGCGCCCAGGCGCTCGGTCATGCCGTACTGGGTGACCATCGCACGGGCCGTGGCGGTGGCCTTCTCGATGTCGTTCGCGGCGCCCGTGGTCGGGTCGTGGAAGACCAGCTCCTCGGCCGCGCGGCCGCCCAGCATGTACGCGAGCTGGTCGAGCATCTCGTTGCGCGTGGTGGAGTACTTGTCCTCGTCCGGCAGGACCATCGTGTAGCCGAGGGCCCGGCCGCGGGACAGGATGGTGATCTTGTGGACGGGGTCGGAGTTCGGGGACGCCGCGGCGACGAGGGCGTGGCCGCCCTCGTGGTACGCGGTGATCTTCTTCTCCTTGTCCGACATGATCCGGGTCCGCTTCTGCGGGCCCGCCACCACGCGGTCGATCGCCTCGTCGAGCATCTGGTTGTCGATGAGCTTGCGGTCCGAGCGCGCCGTGAGCAGCGCGGCCTCGTTCAGCACGTTCGACAGGTCGGCGCCGGTGAAGCCGGGGGTGCGGCGGGCGACGGCCGACAGGTCGACGTCCGGGGCGACCGGCTTGCCCTTCTGGTGGACCTTGAGGATCTCCAGCCGGCCCTGCATGTCCGGGCGGTCGACCGCGATCTGGCGGTCGAAGCGGCCGGGGCGCAGGAGGGCCGGGTCGAGGATGTCGGGGCGGTTCGTGGCGGCGATGAGGATCACGCCGCCCTTCACGTCGAAGCCGTCCATCTCGACGAGGAGCTGGTTCAGGGTCTGCTCGCGCTCGTCGTGACCACCGCCGAGGCCGGCGCCACGGTGGCGGCCGACCGCGTCGATCTCGTCGACGAAGACGATCGCCGGCGCGTTGGCCTTGGCCTGCTCAAACAGGTCACGGACCCGGGAGGCACCGACACCGACGAACATCTCGACGAAGTCGGAACCGGAGATCGAGTAGAACGGCACGCCCGCCTCGCCCGCGACGGCGCGCGCGAGCAGGGTCTTGCCGGTGCCGGGCGGGCCGTACAGCAGCACGCCCTTGGGGATCTTCGCGCCGACGGCCTGGAACTTGGCCGGCTCCTGGAGGAACTCCTTGATCTCCTGGAGCTCCTCGACGGCCTCGTCCGAGCCCGCCACGTCGGCGAACGTGGTCTTCGGGGTGTCCTTGGTGATCAGCTTGGCCTTGGACTTCCCGAAGTTCATCACCCGGGAGCCGCCGCCCTGCATCTGGTTCATCAGGAACAGGAAGACCAGGACGATCAGGACGAAGGGCAGCAGGGAGAGCAGCACGCTCAGGAACGGGCTGGTCTTGTCGGGCGAGACCTTGTAGCCCTTGGTGACCTGGCCCGCGTCGTACTTCTCCTGGAGCTTCGCGGCGAGCGCGACGCCCTGGTCGCCGATGTAGTTGGCCTGGAACTTGGTGCCGCTCTGGCCGTCGAGCTTCTGGCCGTCCTTCAGCTCGATCTTGATCAGCTGGGAATCACCGGTGGTCAGGCTGGCCGACGCCACCTTGTCGGTGTTGATCGCCTTGATGACCTCGCTGGTGTCCACCGACTTGTAGCCGCCGCCGGAGCCGACGACATTCATCAACACGACCACGGCGAGGACGGCCAGCACGATCCACACGACTGGCCCACGGAAGTATCGCTTCACGTCCATCCATACGGGGCGGTGACGCCCCGTCCCTCCTGCCCGTAGGTAAATGCTGCTGTGAATAAAGACTGTTCTTCGGAATGTACCCCTGTATTGTCACCCGCTGCCCGGTGGGACGGCTGACAGACCCGCCTTCGATCCTCCAACGGCGGGAAAGGCCCCAGGGTTCCCCGGACCGGGCCGGACCTCCCTGGGGCCTCGTGCGCGCGGCTCAGCCGCCGTAGACGTGCGGGGCGAGCGTCCCGACGAACGGCAGGTTGCGGTACTTCTCCGCGTAGTCGAGGCCGTAGCCCACGACGAATTCGTTGGGGATGTCGAAGCCGACCCACTTGACGTCGATCGCGACCTTGGCCGCCTCGGGCTTGCGCAGCAGCGTGACGACCTGCAGGGAGGCCGGCTGGCGGGAGCCCAGGTTCGACAGCAGCCAGGACAGCGTCAGACCGGAGTCGATGATGTCCTCGACGATCAGGACGTGCTTGTCCTTGATGTCGGTGTCCAGGTCCTTGAGGATCCGCACGACGCCCGAGGACTGGGTCCCGGCGCCGTAGGAGGACACCGCCATCCAGTCCATGGTCAGCGGGGTGGACAAGGCGCGCGCCAGGTCCGCCATCACCATCACGGCGCCCTTGAGGACACCGACGATGAGCAGGTCCTTGCCCGCGTACTCCGCGTCGATCTTCGCGGCCAGCTCGGCCAGCTTCGCGTCGATCTCTTCCTTGGTGATGAGCACCGACTTGAGGTCGGCGCCCATGTCCTTCTCGTCCACCCGCATCACTTTCGTTGTCGGCCGGGCCCGCCGGGGGCGGTGCCCCGCCAGGCTCAGCCGTGTTTCAGCACCTTCAGCCCTGCCGGATGACAAGTCTGCCACCCTGGCGCTGGGCCTCGACCCGGCCGGGCAGATTGATGGCGCCCTGACCGCGCCATCCGGTGATGAGCCGGTCGACTTCCTCGATGTGCCGGGCGAACAGCGAGCCGGCGGGGGAACCGGCGGCGACCACGGCCCTGCGCAGCACACGGCGCCGCACGGCGGGGGGCAGGGCGTAGAGCTTGGCGCACTCCAGCTGGCCCAGCTCGTCGCGGACGGAGACGTCGGCCTCGGCCGCCCAGGCGTCGAGCGCGTCGGCGTCGTCCCGGGAGAGCTGGGCGGTGCGGGCGAGCGCCTCGACGACCCCCTTGCCGAGCGCCTTCTCCAGGGCGGGCAGTCCCTCGTGGCGCAGCCGGGAGCGGGTGTACGCGGGGTCGGCGTTGTGCGGGTCGTCCCAGACGGGGAGGGACTGGACCATGCAGGCCTTGCGGGCGGTCTGCCGGTCGATGTGGAGGAAGGGGCGGCGGTAGCGGCCGGTGCGGCCCGGGCCGCCGGAGATCTCGGCCATGCCGGACAGGGACCGGATGCCGGAGCCGCGGGCGAGGCCCAGCAGGACGGTTTCAGCCTGGTCGTCCCGGGTGTGGCCGAGCAGCACCGCGGCCGCGCCGAGCCGCTCGGCGGCCTCGTCCAGGGCGGCGTAGCGGGCGTCGCGGGCAGCGGCCTCGGGGCCGCCGTCGCGGCCGACGCGCACGGCGACGGACTCCACCGGGTCCAGGCGGAGAGCGGTCATGCGGGAGACCACCTCGGCGGCGCGCAGGTCGGAGCCGACCTGGAGCCCGTGGTCGACGGTGATGCCGCCGGCCCGGACGCCGAGCTTGGGCGCCTCGAAGGCCAGGGCGGAGGCGAGCGCCATCGAGTCGGCGCCACCGGAGCAGGCGACGAGGACGAGCGGCGCGTGCCGCTGCCCGCCGCTGGCGCGGCCGCCGGGGCTGACGTGGTCGGTGTGGCTGGTGAGGATGTCGTGAAGTACGCGGCGGACCGCCAGGCGTATCGCTGCGACCGCAGGATGGGGACCCATGTCCGGTGCCCTTCGCTGGAGTTGGGATGGATGGCGCTCGGGGGAGGTGCGGCTCGGAGTCCCGGGAGCCGGGAATGTCACTCAGAGTGCGTCGATGGTGACAGAACCGAGCCGTTCCCCGAGCATCGCACGCCCTTCGACGGCCCACGGTCCCTCGGACGGGTGATGCTGCTTCCCCCAGTGGGACATGTTTACGCCCCCCGTGTCACCCCCGTGGGGTCGATCCGCCGCCCCGTGCGACCCGTACGACCGCGGGCCGACGGTACGCCTCCCGGCCACGGACGGTGACGGTGAGGCGGGCCGACCGCCGCCGGCGCACCACCGGCGCGTACGACCGCGCACCCGGGGGGTCACTCCCTCCGCGGCCGCACTCCGCCCGTCACCCGCCGAGGCCGGTCACCCGCCGAGGCCCGTCATCCGCCAAGGCCCCTCACCCGCCGAGGCCCGTCATCCGCCGTGCACCCGGGCGACCCAGTCCGCGGGGCGGGCGATCTCCGCCTTGGTCGGCAGGGTGTTCGGGGAGGTCCAGACCCGGTTGAAGCCGTCCATCCCGACCTCGTCGACGACGGCCCGGACGAACCGCTCGCCGTCCCGGTACTGGCGCAGCTTGGCGTCCAGGCCCAGCAGCTTGCGCAGGGCCGCGTCGAGCCGGCCGGCGCCGCTGGCGCGGCGCTTCTGGAACTTCTCGCGGATCTCCGCCACCGACGGCACGACCTGCGGTCCGACGCCGTCCATGACGTAGTCGGCGTGGCCCTCCAGCAGCGACATCACGGCCGTCAGCCGGCCGAGGATCTCCCGCTGCTCGGGGGTCTGCACGAGCTCGACCAGCGAGCGGCCCTCGTCGCCGCGCTCGCCCTCGGGCCGGGCGCCGGCCAGCGACTGGGCGGCCTCGCGCAGCCGCTCCAGGATGGTCGCCGGGTCCATCTCGGTGGCGCCGAGGAAGGTCTGGATCTCGCCCTCCAGGTGGTCGCGCAGCCACGGGACGGCGGTGAACTGGGTGCGGTGGGTCTCCTCGTGCAGGCACACCCACAGCCGGAAGTCGTGCGGGTCGACCTCCAGCTCCCGCTCGACGTGGACGATGTTCGGCGCGACGAGCAGCAGCCGGCCCCCCGAGGAGCCGGGCAGGTCGCGGGCGGCCGGGGCGAAGGTCTCGTACTGGCCGAGCACCCGGGAGGCCAGGAAGCTCAGCAGCATGCCGAGCTCGACGCCGGTCACCTTGCCGCCGACCGCGCCGAGCACGGCGCCGCCCGGGGCGGTGCCTCGGCGCTCCTGCATCCGGGCGAGCAGCGGGCCGAGCAGCGCGCGGAAGCCCGCCACGTTGGCCCGGACCCAGCCGGCCCGGTCCACGACCAGGACGGGGGTGTCCGTGACGGCGGCCCCCTCGGCGATCATCCCGGTGAACTCGCGCACGTGCCGCTCCGAGGTGACGGCGTGCCGCCGCAGCTCCGCCACCACCGCCCGCGCCTCGTCCCGACCGACCTCCGGCCCGGGCCGGACCAGCCGGACCGCGGTCGAGACCGCCAGGTTCCAGTCGACCATCTCCGCACCACCGATGCTCGTCATGCCGTCAACGGTACGTGCCAGGGCTTCCCGGCGGGGCCCCTGTGCACCGAGCCTTTCGGGGCCGGGGCTCAGGACCCGCCGGGGCCGGTGGTGGCCACGGCGGCCGCCAGCTTGTCCAGGGCCTTCTCCGCGCCTTCGGCGCTCGGCGTGTCGGAGGCGAGGAAGGCGAAGGCCAGGAGGCGGCCGGTGGGGTCGACCACGGTGCCGGCGAGGGAGTTCACGCCGCTCAGGGTGCCGGTCTTGGCGCGCAGCAGCCCGGCGGCCGGGGAGGTGCCGGCGTTGCGGGTGCGCAGGGTCCCGGTGAAGCCGGCCACGGGCAGCCCGGTCAGCACCGGCCGCAGTTCCGGCCGGGCCGGGTCCGCGGCCTTGGCCAGCAGGGCCGTGAGCAGCCCCGCGGAGACCTTGTCCGCCCGGTTGAGCCCGCTGCCGTCGGCGAAGCGGGTGCCGGTCAGGTCCACGCCGAGTCCGGCCAGCTTGGCGGTGACGGCCTTCTCGGCGCCCTCGAAGCTGGCGGGCTGGCCGGCGGCCAGGGCGGTCTGCCGGGCCAGGGCCTCGGCGATGTCGTTGTCGCTGTTGGTCAGCATCCGCTCGACCAGCCCGGCCAGCGGCGTCGAACGGGTGACGGCCAGCGGCTTGGCGCCGGCCGGGGCCTTGGTCCGGGCCGGCGCCCCCGTGACCTCGACGCCCCGCTCGCGCAGCAGCGTGGCGAAGGTCGCGGCGGCGTCCTCGGCCGGGGTGTCCGTACGGTCGACGGGCCCGGAGAACGAGTCGTCGGTCCTGCCCTCGTCGGCGGTCAGCGCGCTGACCGGGGCGAGGTTGACGTTCCGGCCGATCGGGTGCCGGGCCGGGCCGGTGTACAGCGCGTCGTCGAAGCCGAGGGTGACCGAGGTGGTGCCGGCGGCCTTGAGGGCCTGTGCGGTGTCCCCGGCGAGGGCGACGAGGCTGCCGCCCGGCCCGGCCGGGTTCTTCTTCCTGGCGCTCAGCGAGGGGTCCCCGCCGCCGACGAGCACGACCGAACCGGCCGTGGCGCCCGGGACGACCGTGGTCTCGATGCGGTGCTCGGGGCCGAGCGCGGCAAGCGCCGCCGCGGCCGTGACGATCTTGACGGTGGAGGCCGGGGTGAGGGGCTCGCGCGCCCCGTCCTCGTAGAGCACCGTCCCGGTCGCGGTGTCGACGACGGAGGCCCCGCGGGCCGCCCCGAGGGCGGGATCGGCCAGCAGCGGTTTCAGCGCGGCGGCGAGGGCGGCCGGGGAGACGGCCGGCCGGGCGCCGCCGACGGCGAGCTGGGGCAGCACGCCCGGGGCGCTGGGAGCGGTCTGCGGACGGCCGCCTCCGTCGTGATCTGCGCCACCCGCTCCGCTCCGGGAGGCGGCCCGGGCCCGCTCGGCCTTACGCTGGCCGGAGTCCCACGGACCGGCCGCGACCACGGCGGACACCGCCACGGCCAGGCCGGCGACGGCCGAACCCGCGACGAGCTGCCACGTTCTCATCGCTGGCACCTCGGACCAGCCCCTTTCGCGATCACATGTATGCGTGAGGGACACTTAACCACTGCGTCTTGCCGCGAGCATGGCACCCCGCCCGGCCGGGGGCACCTCCCAGCGGCAGCTGGGGCCGGACGCGCTGTCACTCGTAAGCAATGAGCTAGCTGGACATGGAGGAACAGGACGTGGAGTTCGACGTCACCATCGAGATCCCCAAGGGTTCGCGGAACAAGTACGAGGTGGACCACGAGACCGGCCGGATCCGCCTGGACCGTCGCCTGTTCACCTCCACCAGCTACCCGACGGACTACGGCTTCGTCGAGAACACCCTGGGTGAGGACGGCGACCCGCTGGACGCGCTGGTCATCCTGGACGAGCCGACCTTCCCGGGCTGCCTGATCAAGTGCCGCGCCATCGGCATGTTCCGCATGACGGACGAGGCGGGCGGCGACGACAAGCTGCTGTGCGTGCCGGCCTCCGACCCGCGCGTGGAGCACCTGCGCGACATCCACCACATCTCGGAGTTCGACCGCCTGGAGATCCAGCACTTCTTCGAGGTCTACAAGGACCTGGAGCCGGGCAAGTCGGTCGAGGGCGCCAACTGGGTCGGCCGCACCGAGGCCGAGGCCGAGATCGAGCGCTCCTTCAAGCGTCTGCAGGAGCAGGGCGGCCACTGAGCCGTCGGCCTGCGGGCCGCGCGGCCACCGGGCCACTGACGACGGGCGGTACCCCCTCGGGGGGTGCCGCCCGTCCTCGTGTGCCGCCGTACGCCCTGCTTTCGCCCTGGACGAAACGGTTCCGCATACTGATACCCGGGTGCCAGGACGGGAGGATGCGTGGCGGCGGAAGCCGAAGGACCCGAGGACCGGAAGCCGAGATCCGACGAGGCGCGCAGCGCGTTCGCGCCGCCGCCCGGGATCGCCGAGCCCGAGGTCCCGGCCGACGAGCAGCCCACCTCGGAATTCGCTCTTCCGGCGGGCACCGGAACGGTGGAGCCCGTGTCGGACACCGGCTCCGCCTTCGCCCCGCCGAGCACCTACCGCGCCGACGCCTCCCCGCCCGCGTACACCCCCGGCGGGGAGTTCGCGCTGGCGCGGATCACGGAGTCGCCGTGGCAGGACCGCATGCGCACCATGCTGCGGATGCCGGTCGACGTCCGCCCGGTGCCCGAGCCGGTGCAGAAGCAGAGCGAGACCGGCCCCGCGGTCGGCCGCGTGCTCGACCTGACCCTGCGCATCGGCGAGCTGCTGCTGGCAGGCGGTGAGGGGGCCGAGGACGTGGAGGCCGCCATGTTCGCGGTGGCCCGCAGCTACGGGCTGGACCGGTGCGAGCCCACCGTCACGTTCACCATGCTCTCGATCACCCACCAGCCCTCGCTGGTGGACCACCCGGTGTCGGCGAACCGGACCGTACGCCGCCGGGGCACCGACTACACCCGGCTCGCGGCCGTCTTCCGGCTGGTCGCGGACATCAGCGCGCCCGAGGTCGAAGTCTCCCTGGAGGAGTCCTACCGCCGGCTGGCCGAGATCCGCCGCAACCGGCACCCGTACCCGACCTGGGTGCTCACCGCCGCCGCCGGCGTGCTGGCGGGCGCGGCGTCCACGCTGGTCGGCGGTGGAGTGCTGGTCTTCCTCGCGGCGGCCCTGGGCGCCATGCTCGGCGACCGGCTGGCCTGGTACTGCGCCGGGCGCGGGCTGCCGGAGTTCTACCAGTTCGTGGTGGCCGCGATGCCGCCGGCCGCGCTCGGGGTGGCCCTGAAGCTCGCCGAGGTGGACCTGCGGGCCTCCGCGGTGATCACGGGCGGGCTGTTCGCGCTGCTGCCGGGGCGGGCCCTGGTCGCGGCCGTCCAGGACGGTCTGACCGGCTTCTACATCACCGCCTCGGCCCGGCTGCTGGAGGTCATGTACCTCTTCATCGGCATCGTCATCGGCGTGCTCGTGGTGGTCTGGATCGGGCTCCAGCTCGGCGCCGCGCCCAACCCCGACGACGTGCTGAAGATCCCGGTGCGGCCGGTGGTGCAGATCCTGGCCTCGATGGTGCTGGTGTTCACGTTCGCGATCCTGCTCCAGCAGGAACGTTCCACCGTGTGGATCGTGACCCTGAACGGCGGGGTCGCCTGGGTGACGTTCGGCGCCCTGACCGCGGGCGGGCTGCCGCAGGTGCCGTCCACCGCGGTGGCGGCCGGGCTGGTGGGCCTGTTCGGGCAGCTGCTGTCCCGGTACCGATTCGCCTCCGCGCTGCCGTACACCACGGCCGCGATCGGACCGCTGCTGCCCGGTTCGGCGACGTACTACGGCCTGCTGTCCATCGCCGAGAACCGGCTCGACGCGGGGCTGGCCTCGCTGACCAACGCGGCGGCGATCGCGCTTGCGATCGCGATCGGGGTGAACCTGGGCTCGGAGACCTCCCGGCTCTTCATCCGCGTCCCCGGCGCCGCCCGGGCGGCCAAGCAGCGCGCGGCGGCGAAACGGACGCGGGGCTTCTGACGCCCCCCTGGGGAGGCGGCACAAGCCCCGCGACGAAAAGTACGACGAACCACCGGACGGGCCCCGTACGGGCGCCCTACGGGCCTCAGCGCTTGGCGTGGCGCCCGCGCTGGGCCGGAGCCGGAGCGGTGGGGGCACCGGGGGCGCCGTCCGCTGCCACCGGGGCCTCGGCGGCCTCCTTGGCCTCCCGGCGCGCCTTGAGGACCTCGAAGATCACCGGGATCACGGAGATCAGGACGATCAGGACGAGGATGGCCTCGATGTTCTTGTTGATGAACGTGATCTGGCCGAGCCAGTAGCCCGCGACGGTCACGCCCGCGCCCCAGCCGATGCCGCCGATGACGTTGAAGGTCAGGAAGGTGCGGTACTTCATCGAGCCGGCGCCGGCCACCATCGGCGCGAAGGTCCGGATGATCGGCACGAACCGGGCCAGCACGATCGCCTTGGGCCCGTGGCGGTCCATGAACTCGTGCGCCTTGTCCAGGTTCTCCCGCTTGAAGACCTTGGACTTCGGGCGGTTGAACAGCTTCGGGCCGAAGAACTTGCCGATCATGTAACCGACCTGGTCACCGATGATCGCGGCGGCCACGATCAGGGTGCAGACCAGCCACAGCGGCTGCTTGATGTACTCGCCGTTGGCCACCAGCAGACCCGCCGTGAACAGCAGCGAGTCGCCCGGCAGGAAGGCGAACAGGCCCGATTCGGCGAAGACGATGACGAGGATGCCGATCAGGCCGAAGTGCGAGATCAGGTAGTCCGGGGACAGCCACTCGGGGCCGAGCGCAAGCGTGTACAAGATTCCGGGCTCCTGGATCGGGGTCGCGGCGGCAGGCGGTGCGATTCTCAATTATGAACGTGCCCGGACCCCGGCCGGTTCCAGGGACCGGCCGGGGTCCGGCACAGGGAAGGGCCGAGCCTGGAGGCTAGGCCCTGCGCACCGCGTTGGCCAGTACGGCGTCCCGCAGGAACACCGCCAGGCCGGGGCGGAAGGCGTCGTAGGTGGCCGTGAACCGCTCGTCGGCCACGTACATCTCGCCGAGGCAGGTGTGCATCTCGTACGAGCACGCGTAGTAGCTGCCGTCGATCCACTGCCGGTGCTCCTCGGCCAGGTCCGTCGCGGCCTCGGAGTCGGCGGCGGCACCCGTCTCCATCAGCCCGGCGAGCCGCCGGCAGATGTCGTTGTGCTGCTCCATGAGCCGCTTCCAGTCCTCCTTGGTGTACGAGGCGGTGCGGCGGGCGGACTCCTTGTAGGCGTCCGTGCCGCCCCAGCGCTCGTGGACCTCGTCGGCGTACTGGTCGGGATCGTGGTCCCCGAAGACCTCGAACTTCTCCTCGGGGGTCAGGTCGATGCTCATTCTTCGTGCCTCCATGGCGCGCTCCACGGCGGCGGCCATCTCCTTCAGCCGGTCGATCCGGTCCGTGAGCAGGGAGTGCTGCTTGCGCAGGTGCTCCTGCGGGTCGGTGTCCGGGTCGTCCAGGAGGGCCGCCACCTCGTCGAGCGGAAAGCCGAGCTCCCGGTAGAACAGGATCTGCTGCAGCCGGTCGAGGTCGCCGTCGTCGTAACGCCGGTGGCCCGCCCCGCTGCGGCCGCTCGGGGAGAGCAGGCCGATCTCGTCGTAGTGGTGCAGGGTCCGCACCGTGACCTTGGCGAAACCGGCGACCTGTCCCACGGAGTAGCTCATCTTCTTTCCGCTCCTTCGGTCGGTACGCCCTTCACTGTGGTCCCTCACGTGGCGTGAGGTGCAAGTCGTGAGGTGCACGGGCGGGTGCGGACCGCGGGAGCGCCGGCGGGCGGGAGGGTCAGCCCATCGCCTTGGTGCCGTCCAGGGACTCCCGGATGACGTCCGCGTGACCGGCGTGCCGGGCGAACTCCTCGACCAGGTGGAGCAGCATCCAGCGCATCGAGACCTTGTGGTTCTCGGGGAACCAGGGCGCCGGGGGCAGCGGGAAGGTCTCGTCGAGGCTCGGGAGCTCCTCGACGAACCGGGTGAGCTCGGCCGACACCGACTCCCAGAACGCCAGCACGGAGGGCATCGTCTCGCCCTCGGCCAGCTTGAAGCCGTCCAGGTGGCTCTCGGGGGTGCTCTCGTACGGCTGCTGCTGGGCCATCCGCAGCCAGTTCCGCTCGACCTGGGCCGCGTGCTTGAGCAGCCCGGACAGGGACAGCTCGCTGGCGCTGTGCCGACCCGCCGCCTGCTCCTCGCTCAGCCCTTGCGCCGCCTTGCGCAGCGCGGCCCGCTGCGACTCCACGAACGCCAGGAGGGTGCCGCGCTCGTCGCCGGGGACTTCGGTGGAGATGGACATGTCCAACCGCCTTCTGCATGGGTGCCGTTCCGAACAGGACCCACGCTACGAGGCATAGCGGTCAGCTGCTGTCCTCAATCGCCTCAGAAGGGGAAATGGCTCCGACCGTGCTGCACCGAGATCCACTTCTGGGTGGTGAAGGCCTCCACGGTGGAGTGCCCGTTCAGCCGGCCCAGGCCCGAGGCCTTCTCCCCGCCGAACGCGGCCAGCGGCTCGTCGGCGATGGTGGAGTCGTTGACGTGGATCATCCCGGTCTCGACGCGCTCGGCGAACCGCACGCCGCGCTCGACGTCCTGGGTGTGCACGGCGCCGGAGAGCCCGTACGGGGTCGCGTTGGCCAGCCGTACCGCCTCTTCCTCACCGTCGAAGACGACCAGCAGGGCGACCGGGCCGAAGATCTCCTGGCCCAGCAGCGGGGAGTCCTCGGGGAGGTCGGCCAGCACGGTGGGCTCGACGAGGTTGCCGCGGGTCCGGCCGCGGACCAGGGCGCGGGCGCCGGACTCCACGGCGCGGTCGACCAGCGCGGTGAGGGCGTCGGCCTGGAAGGAGTTGATCAGCGGGCCGATGTGGGTGTCGGCCTCGCGCGGGTCGCCCGTGCGCAGGCCGCGGACCCGGGCGGTGAACTTCTCGGTGAACTCGTCCGCCACGGCCCGGTCCACCAGGATCCGGTTGGCCGCCATGCAGACCTGGCCCTGGTAGACGAACCGGCTGAAGACGGCGGCGTCGACCGCGTAGTCGACGTCGGCGTCGTCGAGGACGACCAGGGCGCTGTTGCCGCTCAGCTCCAGGACGGTCCGCTTGAAGTGGCGGGCGGCGACGGCGCCCACGTGGCGGCCGACGCGGTCGGAGCCGGCGAAGGAGATGACCTTGGGGACCGGGTGGGTCAGCAGTGCGTCGCCTATCTCGGCGATATCGGTGACCAGCACGTTCAGCAGGCCGGCGGGCAGACCCGCGTCCTCGAAGATCTTGGCGATGACCCCGCCGCCGACCACGGGCGCGTTCTGGTTGGGCTTGATCACGACCGCGTTGCCGAGGGCGAGCGCGGGGGCGACCGATTTCATGGTCACCAGGAAGGGGAAGTTGAAGGGGCTGATCACGGCGACGACGCCGACGGGCAGCCGCTGGACCCGGTTCTCCTTGCCCTCGACCGGCGACGGCAGGATGCGGCCCTCGGGGCGGACGGCGAGCTGGATGGCCTCGCGGAGGAACTCCTTGGCGAGGTGGATCTCGTACTCGGCCTTGGGACGCGTCCCGCCGAGCTCGTCGATCATCGCCTCGACGATCTCCTTCTCGCGCTCCTCGGTCAGCCGCAGGGCGCGTTCGAGGACCTCGCGTCTGACGTACGGGCCGGTGGCCGCCCACTCCGCCTGGGCCCGCTCGGCGGCCCGGTAGGCACGGTCGACCTGGTCCGTGGTGGCCACCGTGATGGCCGCCAGCTTCTCACCGTTGTACGGATTGACGTCGATGATGTCCCACGAACCGGTGCCCGCCACCCATTCGCCGTCGATGTACTGGTGAGCCAGATCGTCGAATATGGACATGCCATCCCTTACTGCGAGCGCGCACGTTGCGCTGCACCGGTGACCATCCGATCAGTCGATGATGAGACTGATCCGATGTCATGGTACGTGCGATTCAAGACAGTTGGAGCAAACCCCGGAGAAGATCCCGGGTCTGGTCGGGACCGGGGCAGTCGCGCTGGAGCCGCTCCATGGCCCGTTCGTACTGCGCCACTTCCTCGGCCTTGTCCAGGTAGAGGGCGCTGGTGAGCTGTTCCAGATAGACGATGTCCTGGAGGTCGGACTCGGGGAAACGCAGCAGCGTGAACGCGCCGCTCTCGCCCGCGTGGCCGCCGAAGGAGAAGGGCATCACCTGCAGCTGCACGTTCGGCCGCTGGGAGATGTCGATGAGGTGCTCCAACTGCCCGCGCATGACCGACCGGTCGCCGTACGGGCGACGCAGGGCGGCCTCGTCCAGGACGGCGTGGAAGACCGGCGCGTTCTCGCTCACCAGGACCTTCTGCCGCTCCAGGCGCAGCGCCACGCGGCGGTCGACCTCGGCCGCGGTGGCCGTGGGCATGCCCCGGCGGACCACGGCCTGGGCGTAGGCCTCGGTCTGGAGGAGGCCGTGGACGAACTGGACCTCGTAGATGCGGATCAGGGAGGCGGCGCCCTCCAGGCCGATGTACGTCTGGAACCAGCCGGGCAGCACGTCTCCGTAACTGTGCCACCAGCCCGCCGCGTTGGCCTCCCGGACCAGCCCGAGCAGGGACTCCCGCTCGGCGCCGTCCGTGACGCCGTACAGCGTCAGCAGGTCCTCGACGTCCCTGGCCTTGAAGCTCACCCTTCCCAACTCCAAGCGGCTGATCTTCGATTCGGATGCGCGGATCGAGTAGCCGGCCGCCTCACGGGTGATGCCGCGGGACTCCCTCAGGCGCCTGAGCTGAGAGCCCAGGAGGATGCGGCGCACCACAGAACCGCTGGCTTCTGCGGTCACTAGTCCTGCCCTCCCCATCGGTGGTGTGCGTCGCGGGGCCCCCGTACCCCAGGGGCCGCAGTCTGCCACCAAAACGCATCGGCCCGTACTCGTTCTGTAACGGAATCCAGCCTGCCGGAAAAGAAGTCCGTAAGTAAGCGTAGGAAGAAATGAGCAAGAACCGTCACGGGATTGGACAGGTCCGGCGCGTGCACGTGCATCTGCCCTTGCATCTGACATCACCATTCGGAACGATGGTGCCGCGCACCTGCGTGCACTTTCGCGCCGGCGCCGGACCCACCCCGCAGTTCTTTCTGGACAGTGCCGCCGCTCCGTCCGCGAATCCCGGGAGTGCCTCGCATGGGGACGAATGGATCGACCGTGCTCGAGCCGTTACGGCAGGGTTTGCCCCCGGTCGATCCCACGGCTGTCTCCGGCTCCGCCTCCTGCGCCCTGCCCGCCCGTTACGAGGCCGTCCGGGGGGCCCGCTCGTTCACCCGGTCCACCCTGTCCCAGTGGGGCCTGGACGACCGGTTCGACGACGTGGCCCTGGTCGTCTCCGAGCTGGTCACCAACGCCCTGCGGCACGCCCTTCCGGACGAGTCCCGCACCGGCGAGGAACCGCCGGTACGGCTGCACCTGATGCGGTGGAGCACCCGGCTGGTGTGCGCCGTGCGGGACCCCAGCGAGGACCGGCCCGGCGGGGCCTTCTCCCCGGACCGGACGGAGGAGAACTGCGACGCGGAGTCGGGCCGGGGGCTGTTCCTGGTCGACTCCTACAGCGACAGCTGGGGCTGGCACCCCCTGGCGGGACGCCTGACCGGAAAAGTGGTCTGGGCGCTGTTCCTGCTCCAGGACTGAGTCGGCCGAGAAGGACCGGGACGGGCCACGGACGCGAACCGGCCGGGATCGATCGATGCGATCGATCCCGGCCGGTGCACGTGCACGGCTTGATCATGACGCCGTGCGGTGGATCGCGGTGCGCCGATCAGGCGATCAGATGGTCGAACTCCCCGTCCTTCACCCCGAGGAGCAGTGCCTCGATCTCGGCCGGCGTGTAGACGAGTGCCGGTCCGTCCGGGTGGCGTGAGTTGCGTACCGCCACATCTCCGCCCGGCAGCTTGGCGAACTCCACGCAGGAACCCTGCGAGTTGCTGTGCCTGCTCTTCTGCCAGGTCAACCCATACAAGGAAGCGAGTTCTGCAGCTGCCATCCCGTTGTACGCATGGTCCACAGGAAGCCCCCGAAATGCAGATGTCAACTGCACCGGATCATAGCTGTGTTCATGCGCAACTGCATGGGCAGATGCACGTGCACGCGGGGTGGTTCCTTGATCACTCTCAGGCGGTGACGCGGAGCCGGAAGGCCCTCTTCCAGGCCTTTGAACCCCTGCCAGCTGGTAGACGCACTTTTCCAGCGGCCCGGTTGCCCGGTGCTCGCCGTACGTGATTCCCGCCACGCCGCGGCGACGGCCACCCCTGCCGCACGCACCCGTGGCAGCACGGGCACGCTCAGGCCAGGGCCGCCCCCAGGTCGTCCAGGGACCCGCACAGCAGCGGCGCGGCCGCCCGCAGGGTGGCCGGGGCCGTGGGCGGCAGGGCCGCGGTGACCGCGTGGACCTCGGCCCAGTCGGGGGGCCGGCCCTCGCGGATCGCCCCGGCCCCCGCCTCCGTCGCGGCGCGCAGCGCCGCGGCCAGCTCCGCCGCCGCCGGGACCGGGTCGTGGCCGGGCTCCGGCAGATGGGCCTCCAGGAGCATGGCGTGGCGTCCCAGCGCGGCCAGCGCCTCCCCCGCCGCCCCGGCCGCGGCCCGCGACAGCCCCCGGTGCCGTACGGGCTCGCCCGCCGCCCGGTCCTCGGCCTCCCGCCAGGCGATCCGGGCGTCCCGCGCGGCCAGCAGCGCCCGCCGTACGTCGGCCCGCCGGGCCCCGGCCGGGTCGGCGAACTGGTCCAGGACCGCGGCGGCGTAACGCCCGTCGGCGAGGACCCGGTCGGCGAGGCGGTCGCGCAGGCGCGGGGTCTCCCAGGCCGGGTAGAGCGCGTACCCGACCATCGCCAGCAGCCCGCCGACCAGGGTCAGCGCCACCCGGTCCGGTACGGTCTGCTGCCAGCCCGCGCCGGCCATGCCGAGCAGGAAGACCACGTAGGCGGACACGAAGACCTGGTTGACCGCGTAGCCGGTGCGCATCAGCACGTACATCAGCCCGGCGCTGAGCACCGCCAGCCCGCCCGACAGGTACGGCCCCGGCCGCACGAGCTGCACGATCCCGGTGGCGACCGCGACCCCGACCAGGGTGCCGCCGAACCGGGCCACGGCCCGCGCGTAGGTCTGGCCGAAGTCCGGCCGCATCACCATCACGGAGGCCATCGGCGCCCAGTAGCCGTGCCCGAACGGCAGGAGACCGCCGAGGAGGTAGCCGGCCGGGACCACGGCCGTGGCCCGTACGGCGTGCCGGAACACCGGCGAGTCGTGGTGCAGCTCGGCCCGGACGGCCCTGGCCACCAGCGGGACCAGGGCGGGCAGCGTCGGCCGCAGCATGGACGCGCCGGGGTCGGCGAGCCGGCCGGAGCCGGGCGCGGCGGTCTCCACGACGTCCTGGAGCAGCGCCGCCAGCCGGCGCGCGGCGCGCAGCGCCGCCCCGTCCAGCAGGCCGTCGGTGTCCGGTGACTTCAGCACGCCCAGGGCCGCCCCGGGCAGCCGTACGGGCTCCCCGTGCCGGATCGCCGCCGCCGCGGCGTCGAGCACGGCCCCGGCCGCGACGAGCAGTTCGCGCACCCGTTCCCGGGCCGGGCCCTCGGCGGGCGCTCCCACGGCCGGTTCGGCCAGCGTGGCCAGGACCGGGCGGATCCGTTCGGCCAGGCCCCGGGCCCCGTGCAGCTCGGCGGGCCGGCGGCGGGCCTGGCGCGGGGTCACGGTGGCCGCGGCCCGGGCGGTCATCAGCGGTTCCGGGTCGAAGGGCGCGCACGGGTCCTCGCACAGCCGGTGCGCGTACGTGGCTTCGGCGGCCAGCGCGTCGGCGAGGGCGTCGCGCTGGGCGCCCCAGCGGCGGACCGGGAACAGCACGATCAGCGCGGCCTGCACCACCCCGCCCGCGGCGATCAGCGCGGCGTGGCCGGCGGCCTGGGCGAGCGAGGTCGGCAGGGTGACCGTCACCAGCATGACCGCCACGTTGCCGGAGGCGATGACTCCGGCGGTCGGCCCGGCCGCCCACATCAGCCCGGCCGCGAAGGTCCACACGGCGAGCAGCGCGAGGAACGCCCCGGTGTGCGAGGTCCCGACGAGGTAGCCGACGAACGTCGACACGGCCAGCGTCAGCCCGGAGGCGAGCGCCAGCACCGGGCGCGGCCGCCAGCTCCGCTGGAAGGTGGCGATCGCGGCCATGAACGCGCCGAAGGCGGAACTGGCGGCGGCGCCGGGGCCGAGGAGGGCCAGCGAGACCCCGATGACCAGGGCCAGCCCGGCGGTGGCCCGCAGGGCGACGAGCGGCTCCAGCCGGGCGCGCTCGATCGTCATGCCGGACCGGGCGGTGTGCACCAGCGCCCGTGACCAGGTCATACGGCGCAGCGTAGCGGAACGCACCGGTTCTTCAGGCTTACCTTCGGTTCTTCAGGTTTTCTTCAGATTTGTGCGGGGTGCCGGGTGGGTAGTTCCATGTCCCGCATGATCCGCAACGCGCTCGAACCCTGGCACCTGGTGATCGTCATCGTCGTCTGCCTGCTGGTCTTCGGCTCGAAGAGGCTGCCGGACATGGCCCGCTCGGCGGGCAAGTCCCTGCGCATCCTGAAGGCGGAGACCCGCGCCCTCCGCTCCGACGACCCGGCGGGGGCGGCAGGGGCGGCGGGGGCGGCGGAGCAGAGGTGAGC
>NZ_RPRY01000141.1 GCF_003949795.1 Streptomyces sp. WAC06614 | reverse complement strand
ACGCCAACTCCCGACGCGGCACCTGCTCCAACCCGTGCAGCATCACCTCCGTACGCGGCCGACCGTGATGCTCCACGAAACCCACCACACAATCGGTCCCGCGCTCCACCCGACGATGCCCCTCCGAAAGCATCGCGTACGTCTTGCCGACGCCGGGTGCCGCGCCGAGATAGATCCGAAGGCTGCCGCGTCCCATGCGCCCATTCTCCGGGACATTCCTCCCGTTCACGCACGTGGGAGGTGCTACCGGGGGTTCCCTGACGCAACCCTGACGCACGACGGCCGGTGGTCCGCCCCCCGCGAGGGGGTACGGGCCACCGGCCGCGCTCGATGCGTCAGCGGACCTCGGTGATCTCCGGGCCGCGCTCCAGCTGGCCCATGCCGCCGGAGAAGCGGGAGTTCCCCTGGTCCTCGGTCTGCACGCCGTCCGGCACCATCTGGGCGTCGTTCGGCAGCTTCAGGACGATCGGGTCGCGCGGGGCCATCGGGCCCTCGCCCCGGACGACGACCGTCTCACGGAAGATCGACTCCAGCAGGCCGGCCTTCTCCGGGTTCACCGCGCCCTGGCCGGAGACCACGCCGCGCAGGAACCAGCGCGGTCCGTCGACACCGACGAAACGCACGAGCTGCGCACCGGTCTGGCCGTCCGGCAGCGGCACGGGCACCTGGGCCCGCAGCTCCCAGCCCAGCGGGCCCTCGACCTCGTCGACGAGACCGCCCTGCTGGGTGATGCCCGAGGCGATCTCCTCGCGGACCTCGCCCCAGATGCCTTCCTTCTTCGGCGCGGCGAACGCCTGGAGCTGGATGGCGCTGTCGTGCAGGACCACGGTGGCGGCGACGATCGCGTCACCGGCGACCTCGACCCGCAGCTCCATGCCCTCGACCCCGGGGACGAGGATGCCGCCGAGGTCCACGCGGCCCTCGGTCCCGTCACCGGGAACCTCGCTGATGTCCCACGGGCCGTCCGGCCGCGGGGCCGGCGGCAGGTTCACCCGACGCGGCTGCTCCTCGGCGTCCGCGGTGTCCGCGGCGTCCTCGGTGGCGATGCCGCCCGCGACCTGCTCGGCCTCGTCACCGTCGCCCGAGGCGCCCTTCTTCTTGCGACGTCCGAACACGTCACTGTCCTTCCCGGTCGGATACGACCGAAGCGTAGCCATTCCCACCCTGCTGACCAGCGCCGTTTCCGGCCACAGCCGCATGACCGCCGGTGGAGCCGAAACCCCCCTCGGCCCGTGCCGAGCCGGGAAGCTCCGCCACCTGGTGGAAGCGCACCTTCTCGACTCGCTGGACAACCAGCTGGGCAATGCGGTCGAAGCGCTCGAACCGGACGCTCTCGCGCGGGTCGAGATTGACCACGATCACCTTGATCTCCCCACGGTACCCGGCATCCACCGTCCCCGGGGCATTCACGAGCGCGAGCCCGCAGCGGGCCGCGAGCCCCGAGCGCGGGTGCACGAAGGCGGCGTAGCCGTCCGGCAGCGCGATCGAGATCCCGGTGGGCAGCACGGCCCGCTCCCCGGGGGCGAGCTCCGCGGCCTGGGTGGTGACCAGGTCGCAGCCGGCGTCGCCGGGGTGGCCGTAGGCCGGGAGGGGCACCTCGGGGTCCACGAGCTTGATCAGCACGTCGACGGGTGCGTTGTTGTACGACATCTCAGGGATTCACCTCGAAGGCGCGGGCGCGCCTGACCTGGTCCGGGTCGGCCATGACCGCCCGGATCTCCTCGGGCCGTCCGTTGTCGATGAAGTGGTCGACCTTCACCTCTATGAACAGGGCCTCGGCTCGTACGGCGACCGGTCCTTCCGGCCCGCCTATCCGGCCGACTGCGGTGGAGTAGATCTTCCGGCCGGCGACCGCCGTGACCTCGGCCTCCAGGTGCAGCACGGTGCCCACGGGCACCGGCCGCACGAAGTCGGTCTCCAGCCGGCCGGTGACCGCGATGACGCGCAGCAGCCAGTTCAGCGAGCCCAGCGTCTCGTCGAGCGCGGTGGCCAGGACGCCGCCGTGGGCGAGGCCGGGTGCGCCCTGGTGCGCGGGCTTGACGGTGAACTCGGCGGTGACGCGTACGCCGTCCCCCGCGCGGGCCTGCAGGTGCAGCCCGTGCGGCTGGCCCTCGCCACAGCCGAAACAGTGCTCGTAGTGCGCACCGAGGAGTTCGCCGGGGGCCGGCGCCTCGGGGTGCCGCACCGGCGCCGAGGCGTCCTCCGGCGGCGTCAGGCTCGGGTTTCGTCCACTCACAGGCGCAGACCTTACCCGCGCGGCTACCCGCCGGTCGCCCCGTGCCAAGCTTGAGGCATGCAGCTCTCCCCCGCGCACCACGACGAACGACTGACCGCCCCCCGCTCCTGGTGGGCGATCGCCGCCCTGGTCGGCGTCGGCTGTGCGCTGACGTTCGTGCCGCTGGGCACCCCGGCGCTGCTGGCCGGGCTGGTGGGCGGGACGGCGCTGGCGGGGCTGCTGGTGAGCAGCTACGGCTCCGCGCGCGTGCGCGTGGTGAACGGGGCGCTGGCGGCCGGCGAGGCCCGGATCCCGGTGGGCGCGCTGGGAGAGCCCGAGGTGCTGGACGCCGAGGAGGCGCGCGCCTGGCGCACGTACAAGGCGGACACCCGGGCGTTCATGCTGATGCGCAGCTACGTCCCCACGGCGGTCCGGGTCGAGGTCACCGACCCGGCGGACCCCACGCCGTACGTCTACCTGTCGACCCGTGAGCCGGAGGCGCTGGCCTCGGCGCTTCGGGCGGCGAAGGAGCAGGCGGCGGCTTCCTGACGACGCCGCGGCCGCCTGACGGCACGGCGGCTTCCTTGAGGCCGCCCCGGGCCACCGGGCGGGTCCCGGGGCTGTGCGGCCGGCCCGGTCGTGCCCCGCCGGGCCTACGCAGGCCCCTCGATGCCCTTCGGGCCGGGGTGCGGCGCGGGCAGGGGGTCGGGGTGCCGCTGGAGCGGCGGGAGCTCGGGGAGCGCGTCCCAGGACACGGCTCGGGAGCGCAGGTCGGCGCGGATCTTCTCCGCCACCTTCTTCGTGTCGCGGCGGTTCATCACCGCGCCCACGGCGGCGCCGACCATGAAGGGCATCAGGTTCGGCAGGCTGCGGATCATGCGCTTCATGATCTGCTGGCGCAGTTCGCGCTTCATCTGGCCGCCGAGGGCGGCGTTCAGCGTGGTCGGCTTCCGGAGGTCGACGCCCCGCTCCTCGGTCCACGCGGTCAGGTAGAACATGCTGCGGACCTTGAGGTTGCCGGGCGGGCGAAGCCCGTAGACCTCGTGGAGCTCGGCGACGAGCTTGAGCTCGATCGCCGCCACCGAGGTGATCTCGGCGGCGAGCTCGGCCGGCATGGCGGGCGGTACGGGCAGCATGGCCGCCGCGCCGACGCCCGCGCCGACGGTGGAGGTGGCGTTCGCCGCGCCCGCGATCAGCTTGTCGGCGAGCTGATCGGGGCCGAGACCGGGGAACTGCGCGCGCAGCGTCGCGAGGTCCCGTACCGGAACGCGCGGGGCGTTCTCGATGATCCAGTCGGCGATGTGGAGGACGGCAGCCCGCGCGCCGTCTCGGCTCCTGCGCACGCCGTCCCTGACGGCCGCCTTCATCCGGCCGCCCCTGGACGCGCCTGTGGGCCCCTCGTCGACCCCCGTGGTCGACGGGAGGGTGGCCGAGGCATCCGGGGTCACGGCGGGCGGCTGGGCGGCCCCAGGGCCCGTTTCCGGGCCCGTGGTGTCCGCGTGCGCGTCCGCCGGACCTCCTGGCCTGCGGAAGAGACGCTTCCGGGACGGCGTCGAGCCGGTCAAGGCCGGCGTCCTCAGTCGCAGTCGCGGCAGATCGGCTGACCGTTCTTCTCCCGCGCGAGCTGGCTGCGGTGGTGCACCAGGAAGCAGCTCATGCAGGTGAACTCGTCGGCCTGCTTCGGCAGCACGCGGACGGCCAGCTCCTCGTTGGAGAGGTCGGCGCCCGGGAGCTCCAGGCTCTCGGCGGCGTCGAAGTCGTCCGAGTCGATGGACGAGGACGTCTTCTCGCTGCGCCGGGCCTTCAGCTCTTCGATGCTGTCGTTGTCGACGTCGTCGTCGGTCTTGCGTGGGGTGTCGTAGTCCGTTGCCATGTGTCGCTCTCCCCCTCTGGGTGTTTGCGGTGTCTCAGCGCACGTAACGCGCGAGAGGCCGGACTTGTGCCCGACCTGAGGCGGAGATTTTGCCTCACATCAAGGTCTGTTACTCAATCGACACCCAGCCGCACGCCTGAAGGGGCGACGGGCCGGGATGTCGAGGCGGACCGTACACGGTCCTGCGGCCCTCTTGCACGAAGGCCACCCCGTGTATTTCCCGCCATTCCGGCCGCCGGAAACCCGGACTTTCCCGGGCGTTTCGGCCAGCACAAGGTCATGGATCACGCAGAGGGGGGCACTCGACAATGTGATCGATCACACAGAAATCACCCGTCTCGCACCCCCCAGCGATTCAGCCCTGAGAGAAATCGGGGTCGATCCTCAGAGCGGCAGGGTGACGCGCATCACCAGGCCACCGCCCTCGCGCGGCTCCGCATGGATCCGGCCGCCGTGGGCGCGCGCCACGGAGCGCGCGATCGACAGCCCGAGGCCCACACCCTTGTCACTGCCCGTTCGTTCGGTACGCAGCCGCCTGAAGGGCTCGAAGAGGTTGTCGATCTCGTACGCGGGAACCACGGGACCGGTGTTCGAGACCACCAGGACCGCCTGGCCGTGCTGGACCTCGGTGGTCACCTCCACCCAGCCGCCCTCGGGCACGTTGTACCGGACGGCGTTCTGCACCAGGTTGAGGGCGATCCGCTCCAGCAGCACCCCGTTGCCCTGGACCACCGCGAGCCCGCGCTCGCCGCGGATCTCCACGCCCTTGGACTCGGCCTCGCCGCGTGCCTGGTCGATGGCCCGCGAGGCCACCTCGGCCAGGTCGACCGGCTTGCGCTCGACGATCTGGTTCTCGCTGCGGGCCAGCAGCAGCAGGCCCTCCACGAGCTGCTCGCTGCGCTCGTTGGTCGCCAGCAGCGTCTTACCCAGTTGCTGGAGCTCCACCGGGGCCCCGGGGTCGGAGAGGTGCACCTCCAGCAGGGTGCGGTTGATCGCCAGGGGTGTGCGCAGCTCGTGCGAGGCGTTGGCCACGAACCGCTGCTGCGCCGTGAAGGCCCTCTCCAGCCGTTCCAGCATCTCGTCGAAGGTGTCCGCGAGCTCCTTGAGCTCGTCGTCCGGCCCGTCGAGCTCGATCCGGCGGGTGAGGTCGGAGCCGACCACCCGGCGGGCGGTGCGGGTGATCTTGCCCAACGGCGAGAGCACCCGGCCGGCCATCGCGTAGCCGAAGGCGAAGGCGATCACGCTCAGGCCCAGCAGGGCCATCAGCGAGCGGCTGAGCAGGTCGTCCAGGGCGTGCTTGCGCTGGACGTTCACGCACTCGGTGATCGCCATGTTGAACTGGTCGATCGACTGGTCCATGCCCACGCCGGGGCAGGTGGTGCTGGACACCTCGACCTTGGTCCCGCCGACGATCTTGAAGGGCAGGGCGTTGCCCTCGCGCAGCGCCTGCGCCGCCAGCAGGTAGATGATCGACAGCAGCAGGATGCCCGCGATCAGGAACATGCCGCCGTACAGCAGGGTCAGCCGTATGCGGATGGTCGGCCGCAGCCAAGGGAAAGGACCCTCGGGCTGGCCGGGGTCCCAGGTGGGTTTCGCAGGCGCCGGGGCCGGCGCCGGAGTGGTCGCCATCCGCGTCAGATCCGGTATCCGGAACCCGGCACGGTCACGATGACCGGCGGCTCGCCGAGCTTGCGCCGCAGGGTCATCACCGTGACGCGCACCACGTTGGTGAAGGGGTCGGTGTTCTCGTCCCACGCCTTCTCCAGCAGCTGCTCGGCGGAGACCACGGTGCCCTCACTGCGCATGAGCACCTCCAGCACCGCGAACTCCTTCGGCGCGAGCTGGACCTCACGGCCCTCGCGGAACACCTCACGGCGGTTCGGGTCCAGCTTGATCCCCGCGCGCTCCAGCACGGGCGGCAGCGCCACGGTGGTGCGCCGGCCGAGCGCGCGCACGCGGGCGGTGAGCTCGCTGAAGGCGAACGGCTTGGGCAGGTAGTCGTCGGCGCCCAGCTCCAGGCCCTCGACCCGGTCGCTGACGTCACCGGAGGCGGTCAGCATCAGCACGCGCGTGGGCATGCCCAGCTCGACGATCTTGCGGCAGACGTCGTCGCCGTGCACGAGGGGAAGGTCCCGGTCCAGCACGACCACGTCGTAGTCGTTCACCCCGACGCGCTCCAGCGCCGCCGCGCCGTCGTACACGACGTCCACGGCCATGGCCTCCCTGCGCAGTCCGGTGGCCACCGCATCGGCGAGCAGCTGCTCGTCCTCGACGACGAGTACGCGCACGTCGTCCGTCCTTCCTCCGAGCCCTTGCGGGCACACGTGTATTGCGTCATCCATCCTGCCGGTTTCGGCCGTAAACCGGCAGTAAGGCGCAGCTGGGCGGGGCGCCGAGGGAACGGAGGGAAGGATTCCCCGACCTGGAGAGGTTTCTGCGTCCAGGGTGCCGGGGAGGACGTCACCACACCCCCGACCCATTCCCTCACGCGGCGTGCCACGGCCCCCGTAGCCGCCGCCGACCCACGAAGAAGGGGCGCACCTCCATGGACGCATTCACCGCGGGTCTCCTGCAGCGCATCAGGAACACCCAGTCGGACCTCAGGCAGGCACGGGAATCCGGCGACGAGTTCCTGGCCGACGTCGAACAGGCGGAGCTGGAAGACCTCCACCGGCTCGCCGCGGAACACGGCGTGCAGGTGACCGCCGCCTGCGGCTGATCGCGCCCGGACGCCGCCGGCGCCGGGTCCCCACCCCTTTGCGTCCCGCACCCTCCTGGTGCGGGACGACCACGGGCCGCCCCTCGGAAAGGGGCGGCCCGCGGTGTTCCCCGTCACACCCGACGACGCGGCGGCCCTGCGGTCATGCCCCGGCGTCGCCGTCGTGCCAGGCGCCGGCCTCCTCCAGCAGCGGCTGGAGGGAGGCGAAGACGGCCGGGCTGCCGGCCACCAGCAGCTCCCCGGAGGCGGGCCGTCCCGGCCGGCCTCCGGTCAGGGCGCCCGCCTCGCGGGCGATCAGGTCGCCGGCCGCGTAGTCCCACGGGTTCAGCCCGCGCTCGTAGAACGCGTCCAGCCGGCCCGCCGCCACGTCGCACAGGTCGATCGCCGCCGACCCGCCCCGCCGGACGTCCCGGACCCGCGGGATCACCCGCGCCGCGACCTCCGCCTGGTGCGCCCGCCGGGCCTGGAGGTAGCCGAAGCCGGTCGCCACCAGCGCCTGGTCCAGCGGCGCCGCCGCCCGGCAGGACAGCGGTACGTCGCCCAGCCGGGCCCCGCCGCCGGCCACGGCCCGGAAGGTCTCGCCGCGCATCGGCACCTCGACCACGCCGACCACGGCCCGGCCCGCGTACTCGGCGGCGACGGAGACGCCCCAGCTGGGCAGCCCGTAGAGGTAGTTCACGGTGCCGTCGAGCGGGTCGATGACCCAGCGGACGCCGCTGGTGCCCTCGGTGCTGGCGCCCTCCTCGCCCAGCAGGCCGTCGGCCGGCCGGTGCTCGGAGAGGAAGCCGGTGATCAGCTTCTCGGCCGCCAGGTCCATCTCCGTGACCACGTCGATGGGACTGGACTTGACCTTGGCGACCGCCAGGTCGGCCGGGCGGCCGTCCCGCAGCAGCGCGCCGGCCTGCCGGGCCGCCGCGAGGGCGAGCTCCAGCAGTTCCTTCTTCAGTTCCTCGGTCGGTTCCCCGGTCACCGGTCGGCCTCTCACGCGTAGGGACTGTCGACGCCCGCGGCGGCCGGGCGGGGCGCCCGCGCGGGGCAGCAGCCCACCGCGCACACGTCGTGGCTGGCCCCCAGCATGCCCACCCAGCAGCGCTCGGCCGGTTCGCCGCGCTCCACGGCGGCCCGCTCCAGGACCAGCTCCCGCACCGCCTCGGCGAACCGCGGGTCGGCGCCGACGGTGGCCGAGCGGGCGATCGGCAGGCCGAGCTCGGCGGCCTTGGCGGTGGCCTCGGTGTCGAGGTCGTACATGACCTCCATGTGGTCCGAGACGAAGCCGATGGGCACCATCACCGCGGCCGGCGCGCCGGCCCCGTGCAGCGCCTCCAGGTGGTCGCAGACGTCCGGCTCCAGCCACGGGATGTGCGGGGCGCCGCTGCGCGACTGGTAGACCAGCTCCCAGGGGCGGGCCACCCCGGTCCGGGCGGCGACCTCGTCCGCGATCACCCGGGCGACGTCCAGGTGCTGCTTGACGTAGGCGCCGCCGGCCCCGCCCTCGGTGTGCTCCTCGACCGGGCCGGAGGTGTCCGCGGCGGCGGTCGGGATCGAGTGGGTGGTGAAGACGAGGTGGGCGCCGGCGCGCACCTCCTCGGGGAGCGTGGCCAGCGACTCGACCACGCCGTCGATCATCGGCTCGACGAAGCCGGGGTGGTTGAAGTAGTGCCGCAGCTTGTCCACGCGCGGCAGTTCCAGGCCCTCCTCGGCGAGCGTGGCCAGGGCGTCGGCGAGGTTCTCGCGGTACTGGCGGCAGCCGGAGTAGGAGGCGTAGGCGCTGGTGGCGAGGACGGCGATGCGGCGGTGTCCGTCGCGGACCATCTCGCGCAGGGTGTCGGTCAGGTACGGCGCCCAGTTGCGGTTGCCCCAGTGGACCGGCAGGTCCAGGCCGTGCTCGGCGAAGTCCTTGCGCAGCGCGTCCAGCAGTTCCCGGTTCTGCGCGTTGATCGGGCTGACCCCGCCGAAGCCGAAGTAGTGCTGCCCGACCTCCTTGAGCCGCTCCCGCGGGATGCCGCGGCCGCGGGTGACGTTCTCCAGGAACGGGACCACGTCGTCGGGGCCCTCGGGCCCGCCGAAAGAGAGCAGGAGCAGGGCGTCGTAGGGACGTGCCGGGCCGGCGCCCGAGGCGGGGGTGGAGAGCTGGTCTGACATGTCTCGCATCCTGCCACCCGGCGCCGACCACGGGTAACCGGCCTCACCGGCCGAACACCCGTCCATCCACAGGTAAGGTAAGCCTTACTTTCCACCTCTTGAATGCCCGTGCGGGCGCCGCGGACCGGCCGTAACCTGTATGGGCCACTCTCGTCCCTTACGGAGCCCCCCTTTGCCCAGCCCGTACCGCGCGATATTCGCCGCCCCCGGAACCAAGGGGTTCAGCGCCGCCGGACTCGTCGGCCGGATGCCGATCGCCATGGTCGGCGTAGGCGTCCTGACGATGATCACGGAGATCAACGGCCGCTACGCCCTCGCCGGCGGGCTCACGGCCACCATCGCCCTGTCCGCGGCGGTGCTCGGCCCGCAGGTCTCCCGCCTGGTCGACCAGTACGGGCAGCGGCGGGTGCTGCGCCCGGTGACGCTCGTGGCGGTGTCCGCGATCAGCCTGCTGCTGGTCGCCGCGGCCAACTCCTGGCCGGACTGGACCCTGTTCGTCCTCGCCGTGTTCGCGGGCTGCGTGCCGAGCGTCGGCTCGATGGTCCGGGCCCGCTGGACCGCCCTCTACCGCGACACCCCGCAGCTGCACACGGCGTACTCCTTCGAGTCCGTGCTGGACGAGGTCTGCTTCATCCTCGGCCCGCCCGTGGCCACCCTGCTGTCGGCGAGCTGGTTCCCCGAGGCCGGCCCGCTGGTCGCCGTGGTCTGCCTGCTGGTCGGCGTGTGGTGGCTGACCGCGCTGCGGGCCACCGAGCCCGAGCCGCACCCGCGCGGCACCCAGACCGACACCTCCTCGGCCCTGCGCTCCCCCGGCCTGCAGGTCCTCGTGGCCACCTTCGTGGCCACCGGAGCGATCTTCGGCTCCATCGACGTGGCCACCCTGGCCTTCGCCGAGGAGCAGGGCCACAAGTCCCTCACCGGTTTCGTGCTCGCCGTCTGGGCCCTCGGCTCCTGCCTGGCCGGCATCGTCTTCGGGCTGATGCACTTCAAGGGCCGGGCGGAAATCCGCTGGGTGGTGGGCATCTGTGCGATGGCCGTGAGTATGATCCCCCTCCTACTGGCCGGGAACCTTCCGTTTCTTGCCGTGGCGCTCTTCGTCTCGGGCCTCGCCATCGCTCCCACGATGGTCACCACCATGGCCCTGATCGAGGCGCACGTACCACGCGAAAAGCTGACCGAGGGCATGACCTGGACCAGCACCGGGCTCGCGGTCGGCGTCGCGATCGGCTCCTCGGTGGCCGGCTGGGTCATCGACGCGGCCGGGGCCGGGACCGGGTACGTCGTCTCCATCGCGTCGGGCGTCGCCGCGGCGGCGGTCGCGTTCGCGGGTGTCCGCCGGCTGACCGAGCCGGCGCAAGGGGAGGAGCTCTCTGGCGATGGGGACGGCGACAGCAGCGACGTACGGGACCGCGTGGCGTAACTGGGCGGGCAACGTGTCCGCCACGCCGGCGCGCGTGGTGACCCCGACCTCGGTCGGGGAGCTTCAGGAGGCGGTCCGCCGGGCCGCTGCGGACGGCCACCGGGTGAAGGCGGTCGGCACCGGCCACTCCTTCACCGCCGTGGCCGCCACCGACGGGGTGCTGCTGCGCCCCCAGGCCCTGGCCGGGATCCAGGAGATCGACCGCACGGCCGGCACGGTCACGGTCGGGGCCGGGACCGCGCTCAAGGACCTCAACCAGGCCTTGGCCCGGGAGGGCCTGTCGCTGACCAACATGGGCGACATCATGGAGCAGACGGTCTCCGGCGCCACCTCCACCGGCACCCACGGCACCGGCCGGGACTCCGCCTCCATCGCCGCGCAGATCCGCGCGCTGGAGCTGGTCACGGCCGACGGCACGCTGCTGACGTGCTCCGAGAAGGAGAACCCGGAGGTGTTCGCGGCGGCCCGGATCGGGCTGGGGGCGCTCGGCGTGATCACCTCGCTCACCTTCGCGGTCGAACCGCTGTTCCTGCTGACGGCCCGTGAGGAGCCGATGGGCTTCGACGAGGTGACGGCCGACTTCGACCGGCACTGGGCGGAGAACGAGCACTTCGAGTTCTACTGGTTCCCGCACACCGGCAACTGCAACACCAAGCGCAACAACCGCAGCCAGGGCCCCGCCGCCCCGAACGGCGCCGTCAGCGGCTGGATCGAGGACGAGCTGCTGTCCAACGGCGTCTTCCAGGCCGTCAACTCCCTGGGCCGGGCCGTCCCGGCCGCCATCCCGGGGATCGCGAGGATCGCCAGCCGGGCCCTGTCGGCGCGGACGTACACGGACATCCCGTACAAGGTGTTCACCAGCCCGCGACGAGTGCGGTTCGTGGAGATGGAGTACGCCCTTCCGCGCACCGAGCTGGTCGCCGCGCTGCGCGAGCTGAAGACGCTGGTGGACCGCTCCGACCTGCGGATCAGCTTCCCGGTCGAGGTGCGTACGGCGCCGGCCGACGACATCACGCTCTCCACGGCGTCCGGCCGGGACACCGGTTACATCGCGGTGCACATGTACAAGGGCACGCCCTACCAGCAGTACTTCACCGCGGCGGAACGCATCTTCACCGCCCACGGCGGGCGTCCGCACTGGGGCAAGGTGCACACCCGGGACGCGGAGTACTTCGCCGAGGCCTACCCGCGCTTCGGCGAGTTCACCGCGCTGCGCGACCGGCTGGACCCGGACCGGGTGTTCGGCAACGACTACCTCAGGCGCGTGCTGGGCGACTGACCGGCCCCGTCCGGCGTGGACCGCTGCGGGTCCGGCGTGCCGCCCGAGGGCGTCGGGGTCGGAGTCGGTGGCGTCGGGCTCGGGGTCGGAGCGGGACCGCCGGAGTGCGACGGGCTCGGGGCCGGGGTCGAGGCGCTCGGGCCGGGATCCGGTCCGGGACTCCCGGAGCGGTCCGGGTCGGGGGTGCCGCCGTGGCGGTCGGGCGTCCGGCCACCGTCCCGGTCCCGGCCCTCCCCGTCACGGAACTTCTCGCCCGTGCCGCCGTGCCGGTCGGAGGAGCCGCCGGTGACGGTCGTGTAGAGCGGCCGGTCGCCGACCGGCTTGCCGGTGACCGCCTCGGCCGCGGCGATCCCGCCGATCGCGATGCCGAAGGCGGCGCCGGCGGCGGCCGCCGTGCGCTTCCAGCCGCGCACCCGGGTGCCGTGGGTGGTCGGCTCGCCGTAGTGGTCGTCGAACGGGGCGTCAGGTGCGGCCGACGTCCGCGGGGCGTCGGGGGCCTGGACCTGACGGTCCCGGTGCCGGGCGCCGGCGCGGATCCGGTCGCCGGTGCGGCGGAAGACGTGCTGGATGACGGGGCCGCCCGCGGTGGCCACGACACTGACCACACCGGCGCCGAGGATCGTCCCGTACACGCCGAGTCGGGAGGCGAGCAGGGCGGCGGCGACGGTGGCCAGGGAGCTGCCGGCGACCTGGGCCAGACTCAGGTCGAGCTTCCTGCCGTGCTCGTCCGTCCCCTGCCCCTTCCCCTTCCCCTCCTCCGGCGCCTCGCCCGGTACGCCCATCGGCTTCGTGTCCTGCGGTGTCCTGCGTCCCATCTCCAACCCCTGCTCCACCGGTTACAGCAGTTACTGACCGGCGAGCGGAACAGATGGTTCCAATTCGGCCGATTCTGTGAAGCAGGACACCCGCGGCAGACCGCCGCAGCAGGCACGGCGAGATGGTTGATCCGTCAACTCCCCCTCGCCGCGACAACTTGGGCGGCGCGGCGGTCCTCCCGGGTGGCCCGAATGGAGTACTGTGGCGAACCTTGGGACCGTGCTTCCTTTCGGATGCCCGGCTCCGGGAAGTGGGGGCCGGATGACGGGAAACGGCACTCGAAACCGGCGGCGCCGTGGCACCGCACGGGCGCCTGATGCAGAGAGTGACCATCGGTCACTGTACGTGGCCAACAGGTAACCGTGCCATAACGGCGATCAAGGGCGCATGCCCGACACGCCGGTTTAACTCGGCAAGGTTGTGGCAGGCTGCACCCGGGCAGGCCACACTCGACTAGCGGAAGCAGCGACGCACGTGACGTCGGCAGGCACCACCCGGGAGGTCCCCATGCCCGAACTGCGTGTCGTGGCCGTCTCGAATGACGGCACACGACTGGTGCTGAAGGCTGCGGACGGCACGGAGTACACGCTTCCGATCGACGAACGACTGCGGGCGGCCGTGCGCAACGACCGCGCCCGGTTGAACCAGATCGAGATCGAGGTGGAGAGCCACCTCCGTCCCCGCGACATCCAGGCCCGGATACGTGCCGGCGCCAGCGCGGAAGAGGTCGCACAGCTCGCGGGCATCTCCGTCGACCGCGTCCGGCGGTTCGAGGGCCCGGTGCTGGCGGAGCGTGCCTTCATGGCCGAACGCGCCCGCAAGACCCCCGTACGGCGCCCCGGCGAGAACACCGGACCGCAGCTCGGCGAGGCCGTGCAGGAGCGGCTGCTGCTGCGCGGGGCCGAGAAGGACTCCGTGCAGTGGGACTCGTGGCGCCGGGACGACGGCACCTGGGAGGTGCTGCTCGTCTACCGGGTCGCGGGCGAACCGCACTCGGCGAGCTGGACCTACGACCCGCCCCGGCGGCTGGTCGTGGCCGTGGACGACGAGGCGCGCTCGCTGATCGGCGAGGCCGACGACCTGCCGGCCGCCCCGGAGCCGACGTTCCCGTTCGTGCCGCGCATCGCCCGGCTGCCCCGGGACCGGCCGCTGGACCGGACCCTGGACCGGCAGCTCGAACGGGCCCCGGCACCGGAGCCCGAGGAGGAACGGGACAGCCTCACCAGCCTGCTGGAGGCCGTCCCGAGCTTCCGGGGCGACCTGGTGGTCCCCGAGCGTCCCGCGGCCGCTGCCGCCGAGCCGGAGGCCGAGGAGGCCACCGCCGCCGAGGAACCGCCGGCCGCGTCCGCCGCGGCGGGTGCCGGCTCCGCGTACGCCGACGTCCTGATGCCGCGCACGGTGGCCGGCCACCGGGACCGGCTCATCGGCACCACGGACCGCCAGGCCGAGGCCGACGGCGTCCGGCCGGGCCGTCGGGCCGCGGTGCCGAGCTGGGACGAGATCGTCTTCGGCACCCGGCGCAAGAAGCAGGAGTGAGGACGTCCGGGGGCCCGGCCCCCGGGCCCCCTGCACCGTCCTACGGCTTCGGGCCGGTGGCCACCGGGCGGGCCGGGTCGGAGGACCACTCCGACCAGCTTCCCGCGTACAGCGCCGCCGGGATGCCCGCGATCTCCAGGGCCAGCACCTGCTGGGCGCCCGAGACGCCCGAGCCGCAGTAGACCCCGACCGGCCGCGCGTCCGCCGCGCCCAGCGCCGCGAACCGGGCGCGCAGCTCCGGTGCGGGCAGGAACCGGCCGTCCGGGCCCACGTTCTCCGTGGTCGGAGCCGACACCGCGCCGGGGATGTGCCCGCCGACCCGGTCGATCGGCTCGACGTCACCGCGGTAGCGCTCCCCCGCGCGCGCGTCCAGCAGGACGCCCTCCCCGGCCAGTTCGGCCGCTTCGTCCGCGGTCAGCAGCCCCACGGCGCCGGGCTTTGGCCGGAAATCGCCCTCGGCCGGTACCGGCTCGTCGGTCGAGAGTTCTCCGCCGGCCGCGGTCCAGGCGGCCAGGCCACCGTCCAGGACCCGCACGTCCTCGTGACCCGTCCAGCGCAACAGCCACCAGGCACGGGCGGCGGCCCAGCCCAGGCCGCCGTCGTACACGACCACGGGCCGGCCGGAGGTCACGCCGGCCCGCCGCATCACGGCCCCGAACTCCTCGACGTCCGGCAGCGGGTGCCGTCCGCCCGAGCCCGCCGGACCTGCCAGTTCCCGGTCCAGGTCGACGTAGACGGCGCCGGGCACGTGGCCGGCCTCGTACTCGGGGCGCAGGTTCGGTCCGGCGAGCTGCCAGCGGATGTCGAGGAGGACCGGCGGCCGGGGGCCGGCCAGCGCGTCGGAGAGTTCGGCGGCGGAGATGATCGCAGTCATGGGCCCATCTTCCTCCCCTGCGGGGTACCGGGCGTAACACCTTCGTCATCCAGGGCCCGTACCGATTCGGTCATCTCTGCGTGGGCGCCACAAAAGCGGCGCTGTCGGGGCGCGCCGCGGGCGGGACAGTGGAACCATCTGGCGAGCGGGGACGCGACGACGCCACGACCAAGGAGACGGAAGCGATATGACCGAGGCACCGGCGGGCACGGAACGGCGCGTACCGGGCACCCCGTGCTGGGTGAGCCTGATGGTCCACGGCCTCGGCACGACCGAGGACTTCTACGCCGACCTGTTCGGCTGGGAGTACGAACCCGGCCCCCAGACCCTGGGCCCGTACGTCCGGGCGCTGCTGGGCGGCCAGGAGGTGGCCGGGATCGGGCAGCTGCCGCCCGACCGGAACCTGCCGGTCGCCTGGACGACGTACTTCGCCACGGACGACGCCGACGCCACGGCGGAGGCGGTGCGCAGCTGCGGCGGCACGGTGGCGGTCGGCCCCCTGGATGCGGCGGACGCGGGCCGGATGGCGATCTGCTCGGACCCGATCGGGGCCGTCTTCGGCATCTGGGAGGGCTCGGCGCACTCCGGGGCCCGGCTGTCGGGCGTACCGGGCACACCGGTGTGGAACGAGCTGATCACCCAGGACAGCGGGGTCGGCAAGTTCTACCAGATGGTCTTCGGGCACGAGCCCGGCCCGCGGCTGTCGCCGGAGACCGACCGGCTGACCCTGAGCCTCGCCGGCCGGCCGTGCGTGTCGGTGGTCGGCGTCGGCCGGGACCTGCCGCACGACCGGGGCGCGCACTGGATGACCCACTTCGCGGTCACCGACGCGGCCCGGGCCACCGCCCGGGTCACCGAGCTCGGCGGCCGGGTCCTCCAGCACCCGACCGAGGCCCCCGACGGCCGCCACGCCACGGTCGCCGACCCGGAGGGGGCGGTGTTCATGCTCGTGGAGGCCGAGGCGTAGCGCGCGGGTCCCGCGGGAGCCGGGCGCGGGCAAGCGCGTCACGCGGCGCGCACGAAGGACGGCGCGGCCGCGGCGACCCCCAGCCCCCGGGAGGGTCAGGAGCTGCGGCGGGGGCGGCCGCGCTTGGCGGTGGTGCCCTTGGGGCCGCCCTTGGCGCCCTTGGCGCCGCCGGTCCCGCCCCGGGCCGTCCTGCCACCGCCCGCCTTGGACTGCGTCCGGGCGCCGCCCGTGCGGGAGCCGGCTCCGGCCGGCTTCTGCCGGGTGCCGCCGCCCTTCTCCGGGCGCTTGTCCTTCGCCTGCCGGTCCGGCTCGGGGCGACGGCCCCGGGAGCTGTTCACGGTGCGGCCGCGGACGATGCCGATGAAGTCCTCGACCAGGTCGGTGGTCGCGTCCTCCCGCCAGGACAGCGCGACCTGCGACTGCGGGGCGCCGGTGATCGGGCGGTAGGTGAGGTCCCGGCGGTGGTGCAGACGGGCCAGGGACTGCGGGACGACCAGCACGCCGATCCCGGCGGCCACCAGTTCGACGGCGTCGGCCGTGGTGGCCGGACGCTCGAAGGCGGGCTTGCCGGGCAGCTCCTCCCAGTCCAGGGGGTCGTCCAGCGGATGCAGCACGATGTCGTCGGCGAGGTCCTCGACGGTGACCTCGTCGGCGGCGGCCACGAGGTGGTCCTTGGGGACCACGACGACCGTCGTCTCGGTGTACAGCGGGATGGCGCTGAGGTCCGTACGGTCCACGGGCAGGCGGACGAACCCGGCGTCGGCCCCGCCGTCGCGCAGCAGGCCGGGGGCCTCACCGACGGTCGTCTGGAGCAGCTCCAGCGGGACGTCGGGCAGCCGCTCCTGCCAGATCCGCACCCACTTGCCGGGGGTCACGCCGGGCACGTAGCCGAGCCGGAACGACGGGGTGCCCGCCGCCGACCGGTCCGCGGGGGCCGATGGGTCCGGGAGCGGTGCGTCCGAGTGGGGTGCGTCCGAGTGGGGTGCGTCCGAGCCTGTCACCAGGCCAGGTTACCGGCCGTGGTCGGCGGGGGCGCGGGCGCTCGATACCCTTGACCCATGAAGTCGCACCAGACCGCCCAGACGATGAAGCCCGCCACCGCGGCGAAGAAGCTGGGTGTGTACCTCGAGGCCACCCCCGCCGAGTTCCGGGAGGGCGTGGTCTCGCGCGCCGAGCTGAACGCGCTGCAGAACGAGCCGCCGCAGTGGCTCCAGGACCTGCGCCGCAACGGCCCGCACCCCCGCCCGGTGGTCGCGGCCAAGCTCGGCATCTCCATCTCGGGCCTCGCCCGCGGGGGGATCACGGAGGCGCTGACCACCGAGCAGATCGAGGCGCTGAAGGCCGAGAACCCGGAGTGGCTCCAGAAGGAGCGCAGCACCCAGGCGGAGGTCCGCAAGGAGAGCGTCCGCATCAAGCAGAAGCATGCGGAAGAGGCCCAGCGGGCGGCGGAACGCTCCGGCGACCGGTAACACGCCCCGCCGCCGGCCCCTGCGGGCCGGCGGAGCCGGGCCCCCGCCGCCTCCGGCAGGCCACCGGACGGGCCGGGGCGGTCGGTCAGCTGTGGTTGACCGGGAGGACGTCCGGGGAGAGGGCCCCGGCGTGGGCCGAGGCGCTGGTCATGCGGCGGCGGTGGTGGCGGCGGCAGAGGACCTCGTAGCCGATCTCCTCGGCCGGGCGGTTCACGTCGCCGACGACGACCTGGGCGCCCTCGACCACCATCTGCCCGCCCACCGTCCGGGCGTTGTGCGTGGCCCGGGCCCCGCACCAGCACAGGGCCTCCACCTGGAGCTGCTCGATCCGGTCGGCCAGCTCGATCAGCCGCTGCGAGCCGGGGAACAGCTTCGTGCGGAAGTCGGTGGTGATGCCGAAGGCGAAGACGTCCATGTCGAGGTCGTCCACGATCCTGGCCAACTGGTCGATCTGGTCCGGGGCCAGGAACTGCGCCTCGTCCACGATCACGTAGTCGGCCTTGCCGCCCTTGGACAACTCCCCCACCAGGTACGCGTACAGGTCCATGCCCTCGGTGGCCTCCACCGCCTCCGTGACCAGCCCCAGGCGCGAGGACAGCTTGCCCTGGCCCGCCCGGTCGTCCCGCGTGAAGATCACGCCCTGGAGGCCGCGCGCGGAGCGGTTGTGGGTGATCTGAAGAGCGAGCGTGCTCTTTCCGCAGTCCATCGTTCCGGAGAAGAACACCAGCTCGGGCATGGGAGGTGCGGGACCTTTCGGGGCGTGGGCGGGCCAGGGCAAGCTGTCCTCGCGCCTGGGGCTGGTCACGGAGGCGGTGG
>NZ_RPRY01000140.1 GCF_003949795.1 Streptomyces sp. WAC06614 | reverse complement strand
CCCGAGGCCCGCGTCCCGGGCCACTGGACCACCCCGACCTGGGCCACAGCACCGGAGGCCGCCGTATGACCACCACCACCTGGCAGGGGCCCGGACCCGAGCGCTCCGCTCCGGCCACCGCCGCGCCCGAGCCGCCTGCACCGCTGTTCGCGCCCCCGCCGACGCCCGCGCCCGAGCCGCCCGCCGGGCCCACGCCGCCGCGGCCGCCCGTGCGGCGGCGGGCCTCCGGGGACCCGGTCAAGGTGCTGCTGCACCGCCACCGGGAGCTGTGCGCACGGGCCGTGGACCCGCTGGAGATCGCCGCCGGGCTGGAGGCCCACGGGATCACCGACCGGACGGCCGCCCGGTTCCGGCACCGCGACGTGTTCTCCCTCGCCGAGGAGCTCTACGCCCGCGTCCCGCGCCCCGACCCGGCCGCCGCCGGCCCCGGGACCAGGAGCCGGCGCCGCGGTGGCCCCCCGGACCCCGTCCGGCTGCTGCGCGCCGGCCTCCTGGCCGTGCTGCCCGGGCTCCTCGCCGCCGGCGGCGCGCTGGCGACCGGCGGGTTCGGGGCGCCCCTGCCGCCCTGGGGCGAGGCCCTGGGCTCGGGGCGGACCTGGGCCGCGCTGCTCGCCGTGGCCGCCGTCGTCGCCGGGCTCGGCCGGCCCCGCAGCGGCGGGACCCAGCTCGTCGCCGCCGTCCTCCTCTGCTGGGCCACCTACCGGCACGGGCCCGGCCTCGCGCTCGGACTGGCCTTCACCGTGGCCCCGGCCCACCTGGTCGGCGCCTGGTTCGCGGCCCGGGCCGGGCGGCGGCTCCACGGCAGCCGGGCCCTGGCGGACTTCGCCGCCGGGGCGCGCCCGCTGCTGGTCGGCGCCGTCCTGGCGCACGCCGCGTTCGCCGTACCGCTGCTGGCGCCGGCCGGGGCCCCGCTGCGGGTCGGCCTCCCGCTGGCCGTGCTGCTGTTCCTGGCCCGGCTGCTGCTGCGGCACGGAGCACCGGCCCGGGCCCGCCGGGCCCCCGTGCTCGTCGCCCTCGTGACGGCGGCCGTGTCCGCCCCGGTCGCCGCGGCGGGCCTCCTCGTCCACGCCGTCTTCGCGTTGTCCCGCGCATCCGCACACGCACACCCATGAATGGAGAGACAGCACATGCAGGACATGAACGGGCAAGCCATCGAGCAGGGGGCCGCGCGATGAGGGTGCTGTTGATCGGAGCCAACGGATACCTCGGCCGCTACGTCGCCGACCGGCTCCTCGCCGACCCCGCCGTCCAGCTGACCGCGCTCGGCCGCGGCGACGACGCCGACGTCCGCTTCGACCTGGCCACCGGCAGCCCCGGCGCGCTGACCCGGTTCCTCGACGCCGTCCACCCCGGCGTGGTGATCAACTGCGCGGGCGCCACCCGGGGCGGGGCCCGGGAGCTGACCCGGCACAACACCGTCGCCGTCGCCACCATCTGCGAGTCGCTGCGCCGCAGCGGCTGCGGCGCCCGCCTGGTCCAGCTCGGCTGCGCCGCCGAGTACGGGCCCAGCCAGCCGGGATCGTCCACGGCGGAGGACGCCGTCCCCAGACCCGGCGGGCCGTACGGCGTCAGCAAGCTGGCCGCGACGGAACTCGTCCTCGGCTCCGGCCTGGACGCCGTCGTGCTGCGGGTGTTCTCGCCCGTGGGCCCCGGCACCCCGGCCGGGTCCCCGCTCGGCCGGCTCGCCGAGGCCATGCGCCGGGCCATGCAGTCCGGGGACAGCGAGCTCAAGCTCAGCGGCCTCGGGGTGCAGCGCGACTTCGTCGACGTACGGGACGTGGCCCGGGCCGTGCACGCGGCCTCGCTGTCCGCCGCCCAGGGCGTGGTCAACATCGGCACCGGCCGGGCCGTCCGGCTGCGGGACGCCGCGGCCGTGCTGGCCCGGGTCGCCGGCTACGGCGGCGCGCTGCACGAGCTGGACCTGCCCGCGCAGCAGCCCGGCCACCACCCGGGCCGGGCCGGCATCGGTGCCCCGCGCTCCGAGGCGAGCCACGAACAGCTCGCCGCCGCCCCGCCCTCGCCCGCCGCCTTCCCCTACCCCGACGGGTGCGGGGTGTGGCAGCAGGCCGACGTGCGCACCGCCCGGGACCGGCTCGGCTGGCGGCCCCGGATCAACCTGGAGGAGTCCCTCGCGGACATCTGGATGGAGGCAGCGTGCCGTATCTGACCGCCCCGCCCGGGGCCGCCCCGGCCGCCACCGGCTCCGGCCGGCTCGGGCTCGGCAGCCCCGGATACGCCCACCCGCTGGTCGCCCCCGTCGAATGGGCGGAGCTCACCCGGCCCGGCACCCCGCTGCACTGGGCCGTCCTCAACGTCTCGGACGGCCCCGGCCGGCGCCCCGACCCGCACTGCACGGGGGCCGCGGGCAAGCTCGCCGGTGCCGGCGGCACCGTCCTCGGCCATCTCGCCCTGCGGGACGGCAGCCGGTCGTTCGGTGAGCTGGTCTCCGACGCCCACCGCTTCCTGGACTGGTACCAGGTGGGCGGCTTCTACCTGGACCGGGCGCCCGCCGACCGCTCCGAGCTCGCCGCGGTCCGCCGGGTCGTGGACACCCTGCGCGGCCTGGGGGACGGGCTCCACATCGTCCTCGGGCACGGCACCCACCCGTACCCCGGCTATGTCGAGACCGCCGACCAACTGGTCACCTTCTCCGGCGGCTGGGCCGACTACCGCTGGTCCCAGGTGGCGGAGTGGACCTCCGAGCATCCGCCGGAGCGCTTCTGCCACTTCGTCCACGGGGTCCCCCGCACCCACCTGGAGGAGGCGCTGCGGATCGCCCGCTGGCAGGGCGCGGGCACCATCTGGTTCACCGATCGGGCCGCGGGATCGGACCCCTGGGCGGGAATGCCCGCGTACTGGGACGAAATCGTCTCGCGGATTGGACCGGGTGTCTCGGAATGAAGAAGCGCGTGGCACTGTTACGGGAAGAACCAACGCTTTCGCCTTTACCTCTACGGAGTCCCCGTGTCGCTGCCACCCCTGGTCGAGCCGGCTGCTGAGCTCACCGTTGACGAGGTCCGTCGGTACTCCCGCCATCTGATCATCCCGGATGTCGGGATGGACGGCCAGAAGCGCCTGAAGAACGCGAAGGTGCTCGCCGTGGGCGCGGGCGGTCTCGGTTCGCCCGCCCTGATGTACCTGGCCGCGGCCGGCGTCGGCACCCTGGGCATCGTGGAGTTCGACGAGGTCGACGAGTCGAACCTGCAGCGCCAGATCATCCACAGCCAGTCCGACATCGGCCGCTCCAAGGCCGAGTCGGCGCGGGACTCGGTCAAGGGCATCAACCCGTACGTGGACGTGGTCCTGCACGAGGAGCGGCTCGACAGCTCCAACGTGATGGAGATCTTCAGCCAGTACGACCTGATCGTCGACGGCACGGACAACTTCGCCACGCGCTACCTGGTCAACGACGCCTGCGTGCTGCTGAACAAGCCGTACGTGTGGGGCTCCATCTACCGCTTCGACGGCCAGGCCTCGGTCTTCTGGTCCGAGCACGGTCCCTGCTACCGCTGCCTCTACCCGGAGCCCCCGCCGCCGGGCATGGTCCCCTCCTGCGCCGAGGGCGGCGTCCTGGGCGTGCTGTGCGCGTCCATCGGCTCCATCCAGGTCACCGAGGCGATCAAGGTCCTCACCGGTGTCGGCGAGCCGCTGGTCGGCCGTCTGATGATCTACGACGCCCTGGAGATGCAGTACCGCCAGGTCAAGGTCCGCAAGGACCCCGACTGCGCGATCTGCGGCGACAACCCGACCGTCACCGAGCTCATCGACTACGAGGCCTTCTGCGGCGTCGTGTCCGAGGAGGCCCAGGAGGCGGCGCTCGGCTCGACGATCACTCCCAAGCAGCTCAAGGAGTGGATCGACGACGGCGAGAACATCGAGATCATCGACGTCCGCGAGAAGAACGAGTACGAGATCGTCTCGATCCCGGGCGCCAAGCTGATCCCCAAGGGCGAGTTCCTGATGGGCACCGCCCTGCAGGACCTCCCCCAGGACAAGCGGATCGTCCTGCATTGCAAGACGGGTGTCCGCAGTGCGGAAGTCCTCGCGGTGCTCAAGTCCGCGGGCTTCGCCGATGCCGTGCACGTCGGCGGCGGCGTGATCGGCTGGGTCCACCAGATCGAGCCGCAGAAGCCGGTCTACTAGCCGCGGTCGTACGGGCCCGTCCAGGAACGTCGTCAGGCGGCGGTGCACACCGTGCCGGCGGCCGGCACCTTGTCCTCCAGCAGATAGCCGTTCACGGCGGCCTGCACGCACCGGTCACCGCTGTTGTAGGCGCCGTGCCCCTCGCCCTTGTACGTCAGCTCCACGCCGACGCCGGGCCCGAGCTTCTCCACCATGTGCCGGGCGCCCTCGTACGGGGTGGCCGGGTCCCCGGTGTTGCCGATCACCAGGATCGGCCGGGAGCCCGGCGCGCTCACGTCCGGGGTGCTCCAGGCCCCCTTGACCGGCCAGCCCGTGCAGGCCAGCAGGCCCCAGCCGAGGAAGCTGCCGAACACGGGCGAGGCCGCCTGGAACTCCGGCAGCTTGGCCTTGGTCTGCTCCAGCGAGTAGCGCTCCTTGGAGTCCGCGCAGTTGATGGCGGTGTTCGCCGCGCCGATGTTGCTGTACCGGCCGTACTGGTCCCGGCCGTTGAGCGCATCGGACAGCGCCAGCAGCAGCTGGCCCTGGCCGCCCTCGGCCTCGTCCAGCCCCTGCTCCAGCAGCGGCCACAGCTCCTTGGAGTACAGCGCCTGGGCGATCCCGCCGGTCGCGGCGCTCTCGGTCAGCTTGCGGTCGCCGATGCCCGGGATCGGCTTGGTGGCCAGGCTCTTCTGGAGCGCGACGATGTTGTCCTCGATCTCCTTGGGGGTGCTGCCCTGGAGCTGGCAGGCGTCACCGCGCTCGACGCAGTCCTGGGCGAAGTTGTTCAGGGCCAGCTGGAAGCCCTTGGCCTGGCCGAGGGAGCCCTGTTCCGAGTCCTTGGTCGGGTCCACGACCGCGTCGAACACCGCACGGCCGACGTTCTGCGGGAAGAGGTGGGCGTAGACCCCGCCGAGCTCGGTGCCGTAGCTGATGCCGAAGTAGTTCAGCTTCTCGTCGCCGAGGGCCTTGCGCAGCGCGTCCAGGTCGCGGGCGGCGTTCTCGGTGCCGACGTACGGGAGCACCTTGCCGGAGTTGCGCTGACAGGCCTCCCGGTAGTCGCGCTGGGCGTCGATGAAGGCCTTCTGCTGCGCCGGGGTCTGGGGGGAGGAGTCCTGGGCGTAGTAGGCGTCGAGCTGCTTGTCGTTCTCGCAGAGCACCGGCGCGCTGCGGCCGACCCCGCGGGGGTCGAAGCTGACCAGGTCGTAGCGCTCGCGCAGGGCCGCGTACTCGTCGGCCGCGCCGGGCAGGGTGCTGATGCCCGAGCCGCCCGGGCCGCCGAAGTTGAACACCAGGGAGCCCAGGCGCCGCTTCTCGTCCTTGGCGCGGGTCCGGATCAGCGCCAGCGGGATCTGTTCGCCCTCGGGCTTGGACCAGTCGAGCGGCACCTTGAGCGTGGCGCACTCCCACTCCGGGCCGGGCGGCTTGCCGCCGCCCTGGGCGGCGTCGGGCGCGGGGCAGGTGCCCCAGTCCAGCGCGGTGCCGGTGCTGCCCGCGGAGATGCTGGAGGAGGAGGTGTCCTCCGCGCTGCTGCTGCCGCCGCCGTCGTCGGAGCAGGCCGCGGTGGCGAGCAGCGCGGCGGTGACGGCGGTGGCTGCGGTGGTCCGCAGGGCGTGTCGAGGCATGTCCCCATCCTGCGGTCGGCGGCAGGAGTCCGCCCGCGTCGTGGGCCATGTGAGTGGCAGCCCTGGGGTGCCTGCTTGCGCAGGCCGCCCGGTCTTCTGGTCTGGTGGTGACCATGAGCGAGAACCTCAACATCGGTGAGGCGGCGGCGCTGACGGGCACCACACCGCGGACGCTGCGGCACTACCAGGACCTCGGGCTGCTGCCGGAGCGGGAGGACTACGGCTTCGCGGACGTGGTCCGGATCCTGTGGGTGCGGCGGATGGTGGAGCGGGGCACGGCGCTGGACGACGTACGGGCGGCGCTCGGGCGGAGGACGGACCACGAGGAGCTGCTGGCGGAGCTGGAAGCCTCGCTGGCGGGGCAGGAGGGCGAGCTGCACGCGCGCCGGGCGGCGCTGGCCCGGCTGCGGGCCGCCCGCGGGAACCTCGCCGAGCTGGCGGCCCGGCTGGCGCAGCACGGCGGGACGGCGGAGGAGGCCGAGGCGCCGGGGGCCGGTGGGGCGGCCGGGGCGGCGGAGCTGGAGCGGAGCGCGCATCCGCTGGGGCCGGCGGTGGCGGCGCACGAGGCGGTGACCCGGCACGTCCTGGCGGTGCACCCGCGGCTGCGGGCGGAGCAGCGGCGGTTGCAGACCGAGCTGATGGAACTGGCGGGGGCGCCGGCCGACGACCCCCGGGTGGAGCGGCTGGCGCACGCCTACTTCGTGCACATCCAGGCCATGGAGGCGGCGGAGCGGGCGGCGAGCTTCCCCGAGCCGGAGTTCGTGGACGAGGGCTGCGGCCCCACGGCCGTCCCGCCCTCCACCACGGGTACCCCGCACCCCCGCGAACCGGAGCCCGACGCCGCCCTGGCGCCGGTCGAGCAGATCTCCCCGGCCCAGGCCCGCTGCGCGGAGCTCCTGGGCCGGCTGATCGCCAAATGGGCCTCGGACCAGGGCTGAGACCGGCCCCGGCACCGCCGCCCCGGCTGCCGGTCCCCGGCCGGTCTGACCGGGCGCCGGCGCCCGGCGGCCCGCCCGCCCGGCCCCGGCGCCGGGCGGGTCAGGCCGGTGCGGGGACGCGGGGGGCCGTGGACCGCAGGCGCCGGGCCGCGGCCAGGCCGGTGGCGACGCAGGCCGCCACGCCCACGCCTTCGTACGCGGCCCCGCAGACCCCCAGGACCGGCAGTTCGGCACTCCGGCGAGGTGATCACCGGGACCGTCCGGGCCCGGGTGTCGGCGAAGGTGGTCCGCTTGCCCTCGGCCTCGGCCGCCAGGTGCGCCATCGGCGTGCCGACCTTCTTCTCCAGGCTCTCGAACCCCTGGGTGGCCAGGCGGCCGTTGCCGGTGCCGGACAGGGCGAGGACCGCCTCGCAGGCCCGCCGGGCGGTGTCCGGCCACGGCCGGCCGTCGGCCGTGCCGCCGCGGACCGTGCCGTTCTTCGCGCCCAGGTACGCGACCTCCTCGGCCACGTCGAAGGTGACCCTTGGCGGTCACCCGAGGGAGTCCACCAGCGGGCCCAGCGCGGCGAACTCCTCATGATCCGCGAGCAGAACTCCCGCCCCTGCCGCCGCGCCTCGCTCGGCTACCACCTGGCCGCGGTCCCGGCCGCCGCCGCCCTCTCCCCGTGGCTCGCGCCCTGCCCTTCGCCCTCCACCTGACCCGTGCGGCGGCCTGCCGGGGCGCGGCCTGCGGCCGGCGGCGGTCGGGGCCGTGGAGGTGGGCTGCTCCCTGCTGCTCCCGGCAGCCGTGGTGCCGGCGTACTGACCGTACCGACGCCCCGCCCCGCGCTGCCCCGCCGGGAGGCTAGATGGCCTCCTTGCGGGTGAGGAAGTTGAACGACAGCCAGCCCGGCAGGACCGGCAGCCAGAAGGTCATCAGACGGAACAGCAGCACCGCCGAGATCGCGATCTCCTTCTCCAGCCCCGCCGCGATCAGGCCCAGCGTCAGCGTGGTCTCCACCGCGCCCACACCGCCCGGCGTCGGCGCCGCCGACCCCAGCGCGTTGCCCGCGAGGAAGACCACCGCGACACTGGCCAGGCTCAGCGTCTCACCCCCGCCGAACGCCCGGATCGACGCGTCCAGGCACATCACGAAGCAGCCGGTGAGCAGCAGCATGCCGCCGATGCCGGTGACCAGCTTCTGCGGGCGCTGGAGCACGTCCAGCATGCGCGGCACCACCCCCGCGAACAGCGCCCGGACCCGGGTCACCACGAACTTCCGCAGGAACGGGATCGCCGTCACCACCAGCACCAGCACCGCGACCGTCAGCAGACCCGCGATCACGGTCCGGGACGGCGCCATGTCGGGGGTCTTCTCGGTCCCCGTCAGATAGCCGAACGCCAGCAGCAGCAGGATGTGGCTGGCCAGACCGAACAGCTGGGACGCGCCCACGCTGGCCACCGCCAGCCCCGGCCGGACGCCCGCACGCTGCAGGAACCGGGTGTTCAGCGCCACCCCGCCGACCGCCGCCGGCGCCACCAGCTTCACGAACGAGCCCGCCACCTGCGCTGTCACGGCCCGCAGGAACGCCACCCGCTCGGGCACGAAGCCCAGCAGGCTCATCGCCGCCGCGACGTAGCTCAGCGCCGAGAACGCCGCCGCCGCCCCGACCCAGCCCCACTCGGCCTCGCCGATGACCCGGCCGAAGTCCACGTGCGTGAGCTGCGTCAGCAGGAAGTACGCGGCGAACGCGCCCGCGATGAACGAGACCAGCGTGCGCGGCCGGATCCGCTCCAGCCGGGCCGGTTCCACCGGGGCCTGCGGCCGGATCAGCAGCACCTGGCGGCGGATCTGGCTGAGCAGGTCCTCCTCGCGGGCCTCGTCCATGGCCTCGTCCAGCGCCCGCTTCTCGGCCTTGCGCTCGGCCTTCGCATCGGCCTTGGACCGTTCCCGTTCGGTCTTCGCGGCCTGCGTGGACGCGAGCACCGCCTCCCGCTCGCGCTGGGCGCGCTCGCGCGCCAGCCGGCGCAGGGTCGCCCGGGTGGAGCGGCTCAGCGCGATCGGCTGGAGCAGCGGCAGGCAGTCGGCGACCGCGTCGGGGCCGAGCACCTCCACCGCCGAGGCCACCGAGCGCTCCGCGCCGACCCGCAGGCCCAGCGTGGTGAGCAGCTGCGCGATGTCCATCCGCAGCACCAGGTCACCGGCCGCGATCTCGCCGCCGCGCAGATCGGTGAGGGTCACATTGCCGGAACGATCCACCACCAGGGCGTCACCCGTGAGCCGGCGGTGCGCGATCCGCCGCGACTGCAGCGCCCGTACCTGCTGCCAGGCGTTGCGGATCAGCTCGTCGGTGATCTCCTCGTCGGCGAGGGTGTCCAGACATCGGCCGTCGAGGTGCTCGTAGACGAGCATCACCGCGTCCGGGCCGAGCTCGGAGGTGGCGATCAGCTTCGGCGCGTTCGCCCCGGCCGCGATGGCGGCGTAGGCGAGCAGCGCCTCCTGCTCCAGCGCCTGGCGCAGCGACTGCAGGCTGCGCCGGGTGGTGATGCCGCGCAGGGTCAGCCGCCGCCAGACCCGGTAGAAGAACCCGTGCGCCTGCTGCTCGCGGTCCACGACGGTGACGTCGAGCGGCGGCCCGTCCTCCAGGGTCACGTGGTAGCGCCGGCCCCGGTCGCTCTGCTCCTGGCTCTCCTGGCCGCCGTCCGGGGCGGCCTCCGCGCGGGTGGCGCTGACCGGCTGGAAGCCGACGCGGCGCAGGCCGGCCAGGAGGTTCTGGCCGGTGGGGCGGACGTTCGGCGAGCCCACCGCGTACAGGGTGCCGTAGGCCACGCTCCAGCCGATCAGCACCGTGAGCATGATCGAGAAGGGGGTGGTGTAGCCGCCGACGAGCATGGCGAAGGCGTCGAGCAGCAGGACCGCCCAGAGGACGACCCGCCAGCGGGGCCGTCGGGTCATCCCGACGGCGGTCATGTACGCGATCACGGGCGCGAGGTAGCCGTGCACCGGGTCGGTCAGGGCATCGCCCTGGCCGGTGGCCCGGGTGAGCGCGTCCTGGACGGTGTCGGAGGCGGCGCGGGAGACCCACAGGTCGGTGGCGAGGGTCACGCCGTGCGCGAGGACGGCCGCGAGGACGCCGTCGGCGATGCGCAGTCCGTCGCGTTTGATCAGCCGTTCGATGGCGAAGGCCACCGGTACGAGCAGCACGGCGATGCTCGACACCAGCCCGGCGACCTTGATCAGCAGGTCGGGAGCCTGGTCGGTGCCCTGGCTGATGTCGGCCTCCAGGCCGGCGGTGGTGCCGTGGGCGAAGGCGGCCAGTGCCAGGACCAGAGCGATACCGAGGACCCCGACGAGCAGCCGGACCAGGTCGGAGGGCCGGTGCACCCGGGCCGGCAGCAGCGGCTCGTCGACCTCGACGGGATCGGCCGGCGCATGCCCGGACCCGACCGAAGCCTCCTCGGCCTTGGCGCGGCCGCGCTCGGCCTTGCCCGGGCGGGCCTGAGCCTCGCTCCGCTCGGCCGGGGCCCGGCCGCGCTGGGCCTTGGCCTGGGCGGCTTCGGCGTTGGCGCGGCTGCGCCGGCTCCTGCCCGGGCCGGACTGGGGCTCGTCCGGGTCGGCCCCGGCCCGGGCCGCCCCGGCGCGGGCCGCCTCGGCGTGGTCGGGGTCGGTCGGCTCCGGCTCGGTCGGCTCGGGGTCGGTCGGCTCGGGGTCGGTCGGCTCGGGCTCGGGCGGGCCGGTCCCCTCGGCCGGGGGCCGGTGGCCGCGGGGGCCGGTGCCGTGGCCGGGCGCCCGGTCCCCGGGGCCCGGGTGCGGCGTCGCGCGGGTGTGCTCGGCCTCGGCCGCCGCGTGGTTCATCGCGTCGTCCTGAGGGCTCACACCCTGCTCCTTCGCCGTCACTTCCGTCTCTTCTTGATCACGTATCACGAGTCACCGCCCGGAAGATGGTGGCACGGACGGACGGGGCGGCGGGGCATCAGGGGTCCGCGCCGTTGTGGAGTTAAGCGTTCCGCAGGCGCCCCGCCGCCGTGCGGCACCATGGGCCGCATGGACGAACTGCCGGAGTACGCGGAGCGGGTGCTCGACGTGGCCGAGCGGATTCCGCCCGGGCGGGTGATGACGTACGGCGACGTGGCCGAGTGGCTCGGCGAGGGCGGCCCCCGGCAGGTGGGCCGGGCGATGTCCCTCTACGGCGGCGCCGTCCCCTGGTGGCGCGTGGTCCGCGCCGACGGCGTCCCCCTGCCCGGTCACGAGCTGCGGGCGCTGGAGCACTACCGCACCGAGGCCACACCGCTGCGCGAGACCTCCGCCGGACCGCGGATCGACATGCGGCGCGCGCGGTGGGACGGGGGCTGACCGCGGACCGGGCCGCGGTGCGCTGAAGCTCACACCTGCCAGCTTCCGCCATGGAAGGCCCGGGCGGGGACCCGAGGACGGGCCGGACGGGCGACGCGCCCCGGACGGGCCACGTACCTCGCACGAGCACGCGGACGGACCCGAAGGCGTTGACGGAGCCGGAGCCGCAGCACCTGACGGAGCGGACGGAGCGGACGGAACTGCACGGGAAGCCCGACGTGCCGTAGCGTTGCCTCTTCGGCACGAACGGCCGCCGCAACGGCACCCGCACCCGCAGGCGCACGCGTACCCGCAGGCGCACCCGCCCCCGCAGCGGCCGGAACCGCCACACCCGCCAGCACTGATGGACCCCTCGTCAAGACCGGACCGGCACCCCACGTGATCACCTCTCCCTCCGACCGCTCAGAGCGGCGCACGCGGACCCCGGACGCGTACCGACTGGTGCGTACCGGGCCGGGGCGAGTGGATCCACCTGTTCTGGACGCAGCGCAGCAGGCGGTGGTTGATCACACCGGCGGCCCGCTGCTGGTGCTGGCCGGGCCGGGCACCGGCAAGACGACCACCCTGGTCGAGGCGGTCGCCGCGCGGGTGGAGGCCGGCGCCGACCCCTCCCGCATCCTCGTGCTCACCTTCAGCCGCAAGGCGGCGGTCGAACTGCGCGACCGTACCGCGCTGCGGCTGGGCGGCGCGCGGGCGCCGCAGCCGACGACGTTCCACTCGTTCTGCTACGCGCTGGTCCGCGCCCACCAGGACGCGGACCTGTTCACCACCCCGATCCGGCTGCTGTCCGGCCCGGAGCAGGACGTGACGGTCCGCGCCCTGCTGGAGGGCCAGCGGGAGCTGCGGTCGATCCCGTGGCCGGACGACCTGCGGGCGGCGCTGACCACGCGCGGGTTCGCGGACGAGGTCCGCGCCGTGCTGGCCCGCAGCCGGGAGCTGGGCCTGGGCCCGCAGGCCCTGGCGGACTTCGCGCGGCGCACCGGCCGCCCGGACTGGGCGGCCGCGGCGGCGTTCCTCGCGGAGTACCTGGACGTCCTGGACCTCCAGGGCACCCTGGACTACGCGGAACTGGTCCACCGGGCGGTGCTGCTGGCGGAGCGCGAGCCGAGGATCGCGTCGCTGTACGACGCGGTGTACGTCGACGAGTACCAGGACACGGACGCGTCGCAGCTGCGGCTGCTGCAGGCGCTGACCGGCGGGGGCGCGTCGCTGGTGGCGTTCGGCGACCCGGACCAGTCGATCTACGCGTTCCGCGGCGCCGACGTGAACGGCATCCTCGACTTCGGGTCGGCCTTCCCGGGGGCCCGGGTGCACGCCCTGACGACCTCGCGCCGCTCGGGCGCGAACCTGCTGGCGGCGACCAGGCTGCTGACGACGCGCATGCCGGTGCCCCGGCTCCCGGCGGCGGCGGTCCGCGCCCACCGCGAGCTGCGGGCGACGCGGGAGGGCGGCCGGGTCGAGGTCCTGACGTTCCCGACGGCGTCGGCGGAACTGGAGAACATCGCGGACGTGCTCCGCCGGGCCCACCTGGAGGACGGGGTCCCGTGGCGGGACATGGCCGTCCTGGTCCGCGCCGCGGGCCGCACCCTCCCCTCGATGCGCCGCGCCCTGATCGCCGCGGGCGTCCCGGCCCGCACCGAGTCCCAGGACACCCCCCTCCGCCACGAACCGGCGGTGGCCCCCCTCCTGACAGCCCTCCGCCTGACGGCCACCGCCGCCACCACCGCTCCGCACCCCGCCCCTCTGCCCGTCCCGGCCGAGGCCGAGGCTGCGTCGGAGCCCGCTCCGGCCGTCGCCGGCGAGGCCGGCCTCGCCGTGCCGGCGGCGCGGAGCGCCGCGGCCCTGGCCGCCGACGGCGGTGCCACGACGGCTCGGCAGCCTGCCGATCTGCCCGTATCGACCGATGCCGAGTCCGCTCCGGGCGGGTCCGACGAGGCCGCCCTCGCCGTGCCCGCGGCGCGGAGCGCCGGCGGCCCGGGGGCGGACGGTGCCGCCCCGGGTGCGGTGCACGGCGGGTCCGGCGACGCGGACCCAGAGGGCGCCGTGCCGACGTCCGCCGCGGCAGCCGCGGCCGGCGACGGCCGGGCCCCCGCGGCGCCGGGCGCGGTCGACGGCGCTCAGGGGTCCGCCCCGGGCACGGTGGACGGCGAGGTGGGCGGCGCTCTGGGGTCCGCCCCGGGCACGGTGGACGGCGAGGTGGGCGGCGCGGGCGATGGCGCCCGGGCATCGGGGCCGGGTGCGGTCGACGGCGGCGGTCAGGGGTCCGGGACCGGTGGGCCGGGGGTCGGTTGGGTCGGGGTCGAGGAGGCGTTGGAGTTGTTGGCCTCGCCGCTCGGCGGGATGGACGCCGCCGACCTGCGACGGCTCGGCCGGGCCCTGCGCGAGGAGGAGCGGGCGGCCGGGGTGCGCACCCCGGCACCCTCCGACGTGCTGCTCGCCCGCGCCCTCGCCGAGCCCGAGCGCCTCGTCGCCCACGACCCTGCCTACGCCCGCGGAGCCCAACGCCTCGGCCTCCTCCTGCGCAAGGCCCGCGAGATCCTCCAAGGCGGCGGCACCGCCGAAGAGGCCCTGTGGGCCCTCTGGGACGGCACCCCCTGGCCCGCCCGCCTGGAACGCAACGCCCGCCGCGGCGGCGCGGCCGGCCGCAACGCCGACCGCGACCTCGACGCGGTCTGCGCCCTCTTCGACACCGCCGCCCGCGCCGAGGAACGCACCGGCGGCCGCGGCGCCCTCAACTTCCTCGAACAGCTGGAGGCCGAGGACATCGCCGCCGACACCCTCACCTCCACCTCCCGCGCCGCCACCCGCACCGACGCGGTCCGCCTGATGACCGCGCACCGTTCCAAGGGCCTCGAATGGAGCCTCGTCGTGGTGGCCGGCGTACAGGAGGGCCTGTGGCCCGACCTCCGCCGCCGCGGCTCCCTCCTGGAGGCCGACCGCATCGGCACCGACGGCCTCGCCGAGCCCCTCACCCCCGGTGCCCTCCTCGCCGAGGAACGCCGGCTGTTCTACGTCGCCGCCACCCGCGCCCGCGACCGCCTCGTGGTCACCGCGGTCAAGGCCGCCGCCGAGGACGGCGACCAGCCCTCCCGCTTCCTCACCGAACTCGGTGTCGAGCCGCGTGACGTCACCGGCCGCCCGCGCCGACCGCTGTCCGTCCCGGCCCTCGTCGCCGAGCTGCGCGCCACCACCGTCGACCCCGACGCCTCGCCCGCGCTGCGCGACGCCGCCGCGCGGCGGCTCGCGCGGCTCGCCGCGCTCACCGACGACGAGGACCGCCCGCTGGTCCCCGCCGCGCACCCGCAACGCTGGTGGGGCCTGTACGAGCCCACCCGCAGCCGCGTCCCGCTGCGCGACCGCGACCGGCCCGTGGCCCTCTCCGGCAGCGCCCTGGACCAGCTCGTGAACACCTGCTCCCTCCAGTGGTTCCTCGGCCGCGAGGTCAAGGCGGACACCCCGGCCAGCGCCGCCCAGGGCTTCGGCAACGTCGTCCACGTCCTGGCCGACGAGGTCGCCTCCGGGCACACCCCGGCCGACCTCGCCGTCCTCATGGAGCGCCTCGACGCGGTCTGGGACGGGCTCGCCTTCGACGCGCCGTGGAAGTCGCGGCAGGAGAAGGACAACGCCCGCGCCGCCCTCGAACGCTTCCTGCGCTGGCACCACTCCGACCGGGCCGGCCGGACCCCCGTCGCCACCGAGCACGAGTTCGACGTCACGCTGGAGGCCGGCGGGTACGAGGTCCGCATCCGCGGCTCCATGGACCGGGTCGAGGCCGATGCGCAGGGGCGCGCGTACGTCGTCGACTTCAAGACGGGCAAGGCCGCGCCGACGAAGGAGCAGGTCGCGCGGCATCCCCAGCTCGCGGTGTACCAGCTGGCGGTCCGCGAGGGCGCCGTGGACGACGCCTTCGACGGCCGCCGCCCGGAGCCGGGCGGCGCCGAGCTGGTGCAGCTGCGGCAGGGCGCGGCCAAGAAGGACGGCGGCGAGACCGTTCCCAAGGTCCAGCGGCAGGAGCCGCTGGCGGGGGAGTGGGTCGCCGACCTCCTGGCCGACGCCGCGGGCCGCGTCCTGGACGAACGCTTCACCCCGTCCACGGGCGACCACTGCACCCGCTGCACCTTCCGCGCAGCCTGCAGCGCCCGCCCGGAGGGCCGCCACGTGATCGACTGACCCTTCCAGGGTCAGCCCCTCGGGCCCCGCGCCCCTGGGCGGCCCCACCAGAGCCCCGCCGAGAGACGCGAGCGGATCCGACAAGGCCCCGCCCCTTCAGGGGCGCGAGGAACTGCGCGAGCGACCACGGACCACGCGAGCTGTTCCGGCAAGGGAACGCCCCCCGAGGGGCGCGGGGAACTGCGCGAGCGACCACGCACCACGCGAGCGGATCCGGCAAGGGAACGCCCCCCGAGGGGCGCGGGGAACTGCGCGAGCGACCACGGACCACGCGAGCGGATCCGGCAAGGGAACGCCCCCCGAGGGGCGCGGGGAACTGCGCGAGCGACCACGCACCACGCGAGCTGTTCCGGCAAGGGAACGCCCCCCGAGGGGCGCGGGGAACTGCGCGAGCGAACCACGCGAGCGGATCCGGCAAGGGAACGCCCCCCGAGGGGCGCGGGGAACTGCGCGAGCGACCACGGACCACGCGAGCGGATCCGGCAAGGGAACGCCCCCCGAGGGGCGCGGGGAACTGCGCGAGCGACCACGGACCACGCGAGCGGATCCGGCAAGGGGCCCCCGGGCCGCGGGGACCGGCTCGGCAGAGGGGCGGGCTCCGCCCAGGGCCGGCGGGGCACGGCCCCGCCCCGTTTGTCGGCCCCGGCGGATAGCCTTCTTGGGTGCGTGCACCCGTCCTCTCCGACCCCGAGCAGCTCAAAGAGCTCCTCGGCATCCCCTTCACCCCCGAACAGACGGCCTGCATCACCGCCGCCCCCGCCCCGCAGGTCATCGTCGCCGGCGCCGGCTCCGGCAAGACCACCGTCATGGCCGCCCGCGTCGTCTGGCTGGTCGGGACCGGCCAGGTCCGCCCCGACCAGGTCCTCGGGCTGACGTTCACCAACAAGGCCGCCGGCGAGCTCGCCGACCGCGTCCGTACCGCCCTCGCCCGCGCCGGCATCACCGACCCCGACCCGTCGCCCACCGACGAGGACGCCACCGGCGAGCCCCGCATCTCCACCTACCACGCCTTCGCCGGCCAGCTCCTCAAGGACCACGGCCTGCGCATCGGCCTGGAGCCCAGCGCCCGCCTCCTCGCGGACGCGACCCGCTTCCAGCTCGCCGCCCGCGTCCTGCGCGAGGCCCCCGGGCCGTACCCGGCCCTCACCCGCTCCGTCCCCGACCTGGTCTCCGACGTCCTCGCCCTCGACGCGGAGCTCTCCGAGCACCTGGTCACCCCCGCCCGCCTGCGCACGTACGACACCGCCCTGCTCGACACCCTCGCCGGTGTCCGCCTCACCAACGACGACCTGCGCAAGGTCCCCGAAGCCGTCCGCGGCCGCCTGGAGCTGCTCGAACTCGTCGAGCGCTACCGCGCCGCCAAACGCTCCCGCGACCTCCTGGACTTCAGCGACCAGATCGCCCTGTGCGCCGAGCTGGCCACCACCCGCCCCGAGGTCGGCACCCTGCTGCGCGAGGAGTTCCGGGTCGTCCTCCTCGACGAGTACCAGGACACCTCCGTAGCCCAGCGGCTCCTGCTCTCCGGCCTGTTCGGCGGGGGCACCGGCCACGCCGTCACCGCCGTCGGCGACCCCTGCCAGGCCATCTACGGCTGGCGCGGCGCCTCCGTCGCCAACCTCGACGACTTCCCCCACCACTTCCCGCACGCCGACGGCACCCCCGCCGAGCGGCAGTCGCTCAGCGAGAACCGCCGCAGCGGCGGCCGCCTCCTCGACCTCGCCAACACCCTGGCCGCCCCCCTGCGCGCCCTGCACGAGGGCGTCGAGGCGCTGCGCCCGGCCCCCGGCGCCGAACGCGACGGCTTCGTGCGCTGCGCCCTCCTGCCCACCCACGCCGAAGAGCTGGACTGGCTCGCCGACTCCCTCGCCCACCTCGTCCGCACCGGCAAGGAGCCCGGCGAGATCGCCGTGCTCTGCCGCTCGGCCGGCGACTTCGCCGCGATCCAGGCCGCGCTGGTCGCCCGCGACGTGCCGGTCGAGGTGGTCGGCCTGTCCGGGCTGCTGCACCTCCCCGAGGTCGCCGACCTCGTCTCCGTCTGCGAGGTCCTCCAGGACCCCGGCGCCAACGCCGCCCTCGTCCGGCTGCTCGTCGGCCCCCGCTGGCGCATCGGCGCCCGCGACCTGGCCCTGCTGGGCCGCCGCGCCCGGCTGCTCGTCGCGCGCGGGGACGCCGGGGCCGGCGAGGACGACCGCGACCACCGGCTCGCGGCCGCCGTGGAGGGCGTGGACCCGGCCGAGATCGTCTCGCTGGCCGACGCCCTGGAGACGTTCCTCGACAGCTCCTCGTACGACGGCGACGACCTGCCCTTCTCCGCCGACGCCAGAATCCGCTTCGCGTACCTGGCGCAGGAGCTGCGCGACCTGCGGCGTTCGCTCGCCGACCCGCTGATGGACGTACTGCACCGGGTGCTGTCGACCACCGGCCTGGACGTGGAACTGTCCGCGTCCCCGCACGCGCTGGCGGCCCGCCGCCGCGAGACGCTGTCGACGTTCCTGGACGTGGCGGCGGGCTTCGCGGCGCTGGACGGCGAGGCCTCGCTGCTCGCCTTCCTGGCGTTCCTGCGGACGGCGGCGCAGTACGAGAAGGGCCTGGACCAGGCGCTGCCGGGCGGGGAGAACACCGTCAAGGTGCTCACCGCGCACAAGTCCAAGGGCCTGGAGTGGGACGTGGTGGCGGTGCCCGGGCTGTACCGGGGGGCGTTCCCCAGCGAGCAGCCGCGGGAGGCGTGGACCTCGTACGCCAGGGTGCTGCCGCACGGGCTGCGCGGCGACGCGGAGACGCTGCCGGCGGACCCGGAGTGGACCTCGGCGGGCCTGAAGGCCTTCCGGGCCGAGCTGAAGGAGCACCAGACCACGGAGGAGCTCCGCCTGGGCTACGTCACCTTCACCCGGCCCCGCTCCCTCCTCCTGGCCTCCTCCCACTGGTGGGGCCCGACCCAGAAGAAGCCCCGCGGCCCGTCCTCGTTCCTGACCGCCCTGTACGACCACTGCACCGCCGGCCACGGCGAGATCGAGGCCTGGGCGGACGCCCCCGGACCGGGCGAGGAAAACCCGGCCCTGACGCCCCCCACCGAAGCCACCACCTCCTGGC
>NZ_RPRY01000139.1 GCF_003949795.1 Streptomyces sp. WAC06614 | reverse complement strand
CCCGTGTAGTGGCCGGTGGGGCGCATGCGCAGGGGGGCCTCCTGGTACTCCTCCAGGGCGTGGGCGATCCAGCCCGCCGTGCGGGAGACCGCGAACGCCGTCTCGCCGGCCTCGGCCGGCATCCCGCAGGACACGGTCAGGACGGCCAGGGCCAGGTCCACGTTGGCGGCCAGCCCGCGGCCCTGGCGGGCCGTGACAGCGACCACCTCGCGGGCCGCCGCCAGGGCCTCGGACGCGGCGTCCAGCTCCGCCAGGCGCGCGAACAGCGCGGTCGCCCGTGGGTCCTCGGCCCGGTACAGCCGGTGGCCCAGCCCCGGCACCCGCCGGCCCGCGCGCAGGTGCTCGGCGACCACCGGTGCCGCCCCGCCGCGCTCCAGCACCTCGACGAGCATCCGGTGGGCCAGCCGCCCCGCCGCGCCGTGCAGCGGCCCCTCCAGCGCGCCGAGCCCGGCCGAGACGGCGGCGTACGGGTGGGCCCGGCCCGACGCGGCGACCCGGACCGCCAGGGTGGAGGCGGCGAGGTCGTGGTCGACCAGCAGGCCGAGCGCCAGGTCGAGGACCGCGACGGCCGCCGGGTCGGCGGGCAGCGGGGTCAGCCGCGCCCACAGCCGCCGGGCCAGCGGCTCCCCGGGCCCGGGCCTCGCCCCGCCGAGCTCCGGCAGGGCCTCGACCAGGGTCGGGATCAGGTTGCGTGCCGAGCCGAGCACCGCGGGCTCGGACAGGTCGAAGCGCAGCGGGTCGGCCACCGCGGCCGCGGCCACCGCCACCCGCAGCCGGTCCAGCGGACCGCTGTGCTCCGGCAGGGCGGCCACCGCCCGCCGGGCGGCCCCCAGCAGCTCCTGCGGCGCCGCGAAACGGGCCCCCGGAGCCGGCCGGCCGGTCCAGAGCCACTCGGCGACCTCCTCGTAGGGGCGGCTCCCGGCCAGCTCCACGGCGTCCACGCCGCGGAACCAGTACCGGTCGGGGCCCGACTCGATCAGGGTCAGCGCCGTCCGTACGGCCAGCTCCCCGCCGGGCGCCCCGGCGGCCTCCCGGCGGTTGCGCCGGGCCAGCGCCGCGACCTCGGCGGCGTCGAACGTACTGCCCCGGCCGGCCGGGTCGCGTCGGCTGCCGAGCAGGCCCCGGCTGACGTACGCGTACACCGTGGCGGGCTTGACGCCGAGCAGCTCGGCGGCCTCGCGGGTGGTCAGCCGCTTCTCGGAGGACTCCAGATCCATGACGCAACCCTACATACATTGATCCAATCAATATTGACATCGATTCAATCAAGGGTGGATGGTCACTGCATGGACACCACCCACACCGCCGCTGACACCGCCGCCACCGTCGACGTACCCCGGGGACTGGCCGGCGTCGTGGTCACCGAGACCGCCCTGGGCGACGTCCGGGGCCGCGAGGGCTTCTACCACTACCGCCAGTACTCGGCCGTCGAACTCGCCGAACGGCGCAGCTTCGAGGACGTCTGGCACCTGATGTTCCGCGGCACCCTGCCCGGTCCCGCCGAGCGCCGCGCCTTCCTCGCCGAGCTGGCGCCGCTGCGCCACCTGCCCGCCGACGTCCAGGACGCCCTGCCCGGGCTGGCCCGCGCCACCGCGCTCTCCGGGCCGCTCGCGGGCCTGCGGACCGCCCTGTCACTGCTCGGCGCCTCCGCCGGGTTCCGCCCGGTCTACGACCTCGACCCCGGCCGGCGGGCCGCGGACGCGCTCGCCGCCTGCGCCGCCGTGCCCACGCTGCTCACCGCACTGCACCGGCTCGGCCAGGGGCAGGAGCCCGTGGCACCGCGGGACGACCTGCCGTACGCCGCCAACTACCTGTACATGCTCACCGGCGTGGAGCCCGACCCGGTCACGGCCCGGGCCGTCGAGCGCTACCTGATCTCGACCGTCGACCACGGCTTCAACGCGTCCACCTTCACCGCCCGGGTCATCGCCTCCACCGGCGCGGACGTCGCCGCCTGCCTCACCGGTGCGATCGGCGCGCTGTCCGGCCCGCTGCACGGGGGCGCGCCGAGCCGGGCCCTGGACACCCTCGACGCCATCGGCACGGTGGACCGGATCGACCCCTGGATCCGCGCACGGGTGCGCGCCGGCGAGCGGATCATGGGCTTCGGCCATCCCGTCTACCGCACCGAGGACCCGCGCTCGCGCATGCTGCGGGGGATCGCCCGGCAGTTCGGCGGACCGCTGGTGGAGTTCGCGACCGAGGTCGAGGCCCGGGTCGAGGCCATCCTCGCCGAGCTCAAGCCGGGCCGGGAACTGCACACGAACGTCGAGTTCTACGCGGGCGTGGTCATGGAACTGTGCGGGGTGCCGCGCGAGATGTTCACCCCGACCTTCTGCGCCGCCCGGGTCGTCGGCTGGAGCGCGAACGTCCTGGAGCAGGCGGCCGACTCGAAGATCATCCGTCCGGCCGCCCGCTACGTCGGCCCCACCCCGCCCGAGCCGGTCCCGGTGGTCACGCCGGCCCCCTGACCGCCGGCGCCGCGGGTTCCCGGTGCCGAGGGTCCCCACGGTGCCGCCCCCGGCCGGCCCGCCGCCTGGTTACGATCGACCGGATGAACAGCAGGCAGCCCCTCCCCGTCGTCGTCCTCGCCGGATTCCTGGGGTCCGGCAAGACCACCCTCCTGAACCATCTGCTGCGCAGCAGCCGCGGCACCCGGATCGGGGTGGTCGTCAACGACTTCGGCGCGATCGAGATCGACGCCATGTCCGTGGCCGGCCAGGTCGGCGACTCGATGGTCTCCCTCGGCAACGGCTGTCTGTGCTGCGCGGTCGACGGCAGCGAACTGGACGCGTACCTGGAGAAGCTCTCCCGGCCCCAGCACCGCATCGACGTGATCGTCATCGAGGCCAGCGGACTCGCCGAGCCGCAGGAGATGATCCGCATGCTGGTGGCCAACGAGGACCCGGCCGTCCACTACGGCGGCCTGGTCCAGGTCGTGGACGCCGCCGAGTTCGACGCCACCCGGGCCCGCCACCCGGAGACCGACCGCCACCTGGCCCTCGCCGACCTGGTGGTCCTCAACAAGGCCGACCGGGTCGACGCGGCCGCCCTCGCCCGCGTCGAGGAGGTGATCCACGGGCTGTGCCCCGGCACCCCGGTGGTCACCGCCGACCACGGGCGCATCGATCCCGACCTGCTCTTCGACCGCAAGGAGTGGACCGAGACCCGCGGCCAGCTCTCGTTCGAGGACCTGATCGCGGAGGCGGAGGCGGCGGCCGGTACCTCCGAGGAGGACCACAGCGGGCACGCCCACACCCACTACGAGAGCACCGAGTTCGTCTCCGAGCAGGCCCTCAGCCCGCGCCGCTTCGTCGACTTCCTCGACCGGCGGCCGCACGGCCTGTACCGGATCAAGGGCTACGTCCACTTCGGGGTCCCCGGCCACGACGAGAAGTACGAGATCCACGCCGTGGGCCGGTTCCTGCGCTTCACCCCGCTGCCCTGGGCCCGCGGCGAACCCCGGCTGACCCAGCTGGTGATGATCGGCTCCGGCACCGACGGCCCCGCCCTGCTGGCCGGCCTGGAGGCCTGCCGCGAACCCGCCCCCCACACCCTGGACCCCGCCAGCATGTGGGGCGTCCTGCGCTACGTCGCCCACCCCCGGACCGAGCCGGCCGGCTAGCCGCGCGGGCGGCCCCGGCCCCCGCTACCGCAGCGGCGGCGCGGGCAGCGGCTCGCCCTGGAGGGCGAGGGCGGTCAGCACCACGAGCGCGTCGGTCCAGCCCAGCGGCGCCACCGACGAGGGCCGGCCCGAGCCGTTCACGGTCTCGGGCAGCTCGTCCAGGCCGTTGCGCTTGGACAGCACCCAGTCCAGCACCCGGTCGGCCTTCGCCGGCTCGCCCAGGTGCGCCCAGGCCAGCGCGAAGAAGGAGGTGCTGGCGGTCCAGGCGTACGAGCCCCAGCCGTGGTCGGGGTCGTTGCCCGGGGACAGCCCGCCGTTGGGCAGCAGCAGGGCCGCGTACGTCGAGTCCAGCGCCGCGCGCAGACCGACCGGGGCCGCGTTGAACGGGGGCGCCATGAACGCCGCCGCGCTGTCCCGGCCGTGCCGGCCGTCGGGAGTGCGCGGATAGCCGCGCGGGGCGAAGGCGGTGTCGATGCCGTGCGCGAGCCGCCGGGCCGCGGCGCTCCAGCGGTCCGCGTCCTGGCCGAGCCCCAGCCGGGCGGCGAGGTCGGCGGCCGCGTTCAGCCCGGACAACAGCGGGGCGGCGGTGCCGATGTTGGGCGCGTCGGTGCCCAGTTCCCAGTAGTCCGGGGAGGCGGGCGGCAGCCCGTCCGGGCCGAGGGAGCCCGCCGCGTGGTCGGCGGCGGCCCGCACCATCGGGTAGAGCGTCCGCAGCCGGGCGTCCCGGTCGGCCGGCGGCGCCGCGCGGTACCAGTGCCAGGTCGCCCAGGGCACCCAGCCGTTGCCGTCCAGCTGCCAGGGCCGGGCGTCCGGCGGGCCGCTGCCGTCCAGCTTGGTCCGGGCCTCCCAGGTGCCGTCGGGGCGCTGGGTGGCGGCGTCGTAGCGCAGCACCCGGTAGGCCTCCTCGTCGTGCCCGGTGGCCGCGAAGGCCAAGGCGGCGAACGCGCCGTCGCGCGGCCAGGAGTACTGCCAGGCCGAGGACCAGGCCGCGGCGAAGGCCCCGTTGGGCCGCAGCAGCGCGCGCATCGAGAGCAGCGCCCGCTCCATCACGGCCCGCTGGGCGGGGCCGGCCCCGGGCACCCGGCCCGCGGCCAGCCAGCGGCGGCTCTCGGCGATCTGCGCCAGGGCACCGGGATCCTCCGCCGGGACCACGACCGAGCTGGTCGCGCCGGGCGGGAGGTACCGCCAGCGGCCGGAGGGGAGGCGCAGGACGTTGCTGCCCTCGACGTAGCCGGCGCCGACCGAGAACGCCGGGGCCACCGCCTCGACGGCCGTGCCCTGGGCGAGCAGTCCGGCGGTCCGGCCGGCCAGCACGGAGTCGGGGACGTAGCACTGGTCGCTCTCGCCGCAGCGCTCCGCGCCGGTCGGGTTGACGTGGAAGGCCGGGCGGGAGGCGGCGGCGTGCCAGCCGCCCCAGTAGGCCTTGTCGTAGTTCCAGGCCGTCAGCGAGCCGGGGACGGCCGCCGTGGTGCCGTACCAGGCGATCGGCCCCTTCTCCGCGGTGGTGGCCTGGAGGTGGAGGTAGTACGTGGCGCCGGGCGTGACCTCGGCGTCGAGCGGGAACTCCAGCCAGCCCCCGCCCGGCCCGCCCAGCGAGGCCAGGGTGACCGTCCGGGAGGCCAGGGCGGAGCGGGCGTCGGCCTTGTCGCGGCGGATCTGCGCGGTCACGGAGCCGGTGGCGGCCCCGCTCCTGAGGTAGACGCTGACCCGCGAGACCCGCGGGCCGTCGACGGTGAAGGCCTGCGCGGCGGCGTTGTTCGCCGCCTTCACGCTGAACAGGGCGGTGCCGTGCAGCGGCTGCCCGTCGTACGGGGCGGTCGCCGCCCCGGGGACCGTCGGGCCGCCCAGGAGCGCGGCGCTCAACGCGGTGGTCAGCACGGCGGGCAGCACGCCCGGCGCGAAGGACATCAAGTGGCGGCCCTTCCTCGGTGGGGGCGGTGCGCGGCCGTCCGGGGACGTCCGCGCACCGGAAGGAGCCCTCACTATGCATGCCGGGGGCCGGTACGACGGTCTGCTCGGGCGTGTCACGTCCGGGGGAGGCCGTCATGTCATCCGATGGTGTGACACGGGTGGGACGAAACCCTGCTGAACCGTCGTCAGGCGTGTGGTCAGTCGACCTCGATGCCGAAGTCGGCCAACAGGTCCGCCAGTCCGCCCCGGTAGCCCTTGCCGCCCACGACGAAGTCCCAGTCGCCGCCCGCCCGGCGCCGGAAGGAACCCAGCACCAGCGCGGTCTCCCCGGCCCGGCCGTCGGAGACGTCGAGCCGGCCCAGCTCCTGGCCGGCCGCGTCCAGCAGCCGGATCCGGGCGTCGGTGAAACCGGCCAGGTCGGCGTCCGGGTCGGCCTCCGGGTCCACGGCGGCGACGAGCACCAGGCGGTCGGCGGCGGCCGGCAGGTCCTCGAAGGACACTTCGACGGCGGCCTTGTCCGGGGCGGCCCGGCGCCGGGAGCGGACCGAACCGTCGGGGGTACGCGGGTTGTTGAAGTAGACGAAGTGGTCGTCGCTCAGGGCCCGGTGGCCCGAGCACACCAGCGCGCACACGTCCAGGACGACCGTGCCCGACCAGTTCATGCCGAGGACGTTGTGGCCCTCGTCCACCGCGCCCCGGTCGGGGGCCGCCGCCCGGCTCCTGCCCGAGCCCGTCCGGGCGTCGTCCGGCCCCCCGCCCAGCCGGCCGCGCAGCCCGTGCCGGCGCAGCAGGTCGACCAGGTCGGTGCCCGGGACCAGCTCCAGCGGCTTGCCCTCGGCGAAGGCCCGCGAGCCGGGCCCGAAGGAGGAGGTGGTGACCAGGACGCCCTTGTTGGCCCCGGTGTCCTGGACGGTCCCGTAGAGGTCGCGCACCGCCGTCGGAGGGACCGTGTTGCGGTAGCGCTTGACCTGCACCACGATCCGGCCGCCCCGGATCGGCGTCGGATCGTGCGCCTCCACGTCCACCCCGCCGTCGCCCGACCGCTGGGTGGTCACCGCCTCCATGCCCATGGCCCGGAACAGCTCGGCCACCAGGTTCTCGAAGGCGATCGGGTCCATCACGAACAGGTCCGGGTCGTCCTCGTCCCCGCCCGCGCCGTGGGTGACCGTCCCGCCGCCCACATCGCCGGGCTGCCGGCCCGGGCGGACCGCGGCGAGCTGGTCGGGGCGGGTGGACAGCCGCCCGTGCAGCCCGTCCACCAGGCAGTCCACGGCACTGACCTGCTCCAGGTGCAGGCCCGCGAACGCCGTCCGGGCCGCCGTCACCGTGGCCAGCACGATCTCGGCCCGGCGGCCCGTCACCGGATCGTGGTCGTCCACGAAGCCGTTCAGCGCGACGGAGTCCAGCACACCGGACTCGTCCGCCTCGAAGACCTCCCTCAGCACCAGCAGCACGCACTGCGCGAGCAGGTCCCGGTAGAGGGCGCGGCGCTGGGTGACCGGGCGCGGCGATTCCTTGTCCTGGTCCGTGCTGACCACGTAGCGGACCGCCTTGGCCGCCGGGACCACGTCGTACCCCGGGAGCTCCCAGCTCAGCACCAGCTGCCGGGCGCCCCGGTCGTACGCGGCGGTCAGCCGGCGCGGCAGTTCCTCCGGCCAGGACGGGGACGCGTACAGGGCCGCCGAGAAGTACTCGACCACCGCATCGGCCTCGCCGGCGCGCAGGGCCGCGGCCAGTTCGGTCAGGCCCGCGTTGTGCTGCCGGATCCCGGCGAGCTGCCCGGCGGCCCACCGGTCGTACTGCTCACGGTAGGCCTCCAGTTGCCGCCGGCGCTGCTGCTCGGCGGCCTGTGCCTGCTGCCAGGCCTCGGTGTACCGTGCGTGCGCCTCGCGCTCGGCGCGGGCCCGGCCGCCCGGCACCCAGCCGCCCTGCGGCAGGAAGTGCGCCAGCTCCGGCATGGGCACCGGGTGGGCCAGCGCGCCCGGGGCGAACGGCTCCAGCTGCTCGGACCGGATCATCGTGGCGATCCGGAACGCCGGCGCCCGGCAGCCGGCCGCCAGCAGCCCTTGCAGGGCGGCGACCTCGACCTCGATCTGCTCCGTACGCCGCTGCGCCTCGGCCTCGCGGTGCTGGCGGTACGCGGCCTGCTGTTCGCGGCGGCTGCGGGCCTCTTCGCGCTCGTACTCCCGCCGGCGGCGCTCCAGTTCCCGCTGCTGCATCATCTCGGCATGGCGGTGCTGGCGCTGCGCCTCGGCCCAGACCCCCGCCAGCCCGTTCGATCGACGGCTCATCCGCTGTGCATCCCCACCCTCGGTCAGCCACCGAGTCTACGGTGAGGCCTGGTCAGATCGGGCCCGGTCCGGGAAGGACCGGACCCGATCGCGGCCGACTGCCGACGGGCCGGCCGGCTACAGCGCGGCGCCGGCCACCGCCGCCACCGGGGTGGGCAGCGCGGTGCCCGAGCCGTCGCGGCGCGGGTCCGGCTCCGGCAGCTCCACCGGGGCGCCGGAGGCACCCGCGGCCTTCAGCGGGGCGGCCCCCGCCCAGGCGAACGAGAGCATGTCCTCGCCCTTGAGGAACCGCTGGCAGCGCACGCCGCCGGTGGCCCGGCCCTTGCGCGGGTACTGGTCGAACGGGGTCAGCTTGGCCGTGGCCACCGAGTCGTCCAGGGTGCCGTGCGAACCGGTCACCGTGAACACGTACGCCTCGGACGCCGGGTCCACCGCCGAGAAGTGGATCACCTTGGCGCCGTCGGCCAGCTTGATGCCGGCCATACCGCCCGCCGGCCGGCCCTGCGGACGGACCTGGCCCGCCGGGTAGCGCAGCAGCTGGGCGTCGTCGGTGATGAAGACCAGGTCCTCCTCGCCCGTGCGCAGCTCGACCGCGCCGACGATCCGGTCGCCCTCCTTGAGGGTGATGACCTCCAGCTCCTCCTTGTTGGCCGGGTAGTCCGGCACGACCCGCTTGACCACGCCCTGCTCGGTGCCCAGGGCCAGACCCACCGAGGTCTCGTCCAGGGTGGTCAGGCAGACCACCTTCTCGTCGGGCTCCAGGGCGGAGAGGAACTCCGTCAGCGGGGCCCCGCCGGCCAGGCTCGGCGCCGCATGGGTGTCCGGGAGCTGCGGCAGGTCGATGACCGAGAGCCGCAGCAGCCGGCCCGCCGACGTCACCGCGCCCACCTCGGCCCGGGCCGAGGCCACGACCTGGGAGACGACCGCGTCGTGCTTGGCGCGGCGGCCCTCGCCGTCGGGCAGCGGCTCGGCCGTGACCGTACGGGCCAGCAGACCGGTGGAGGACAGCAGCACCCGGCACGGGTCGTCCGCGACCTCCAGCGGGACCGCCGCCACCGGGGCGCCCGCCGACTCCAGCAGGACCGTACGGCGGTCGGTGCCGAACTTCTTGGCCACGGCCGCCAGCTCGGCGGAGACGAGCTTGCGCAGCTCGGCGTCCGAGTCGAGGATCCGGGTCAGCTCCTCGATCTCGGCGGTCAGCCGGTCCCGCTCGGACTCCAGCTCCAGCCGGTCGAACTTGGTCAGCCGGCGCAGCGGGGTGTCGAGGATGTACTGGGTCTGGACCTCGCTCAGCGAGAAGCGCTCCATCAGGCGCTCCTTGGCCTGGGCGGAGTTCTCGCTCTCCCGGATCAGGGCGATGACCTCGTCGATGTCGACCAGCGCCACCAGCAGGCCCTCGACCAGGTGGAGGCGGTCGCGGCGCTTGCCGCGGCGGAACTCGCTGCGTCGGCGCACCACGTCGAAGCGGTGGTCGAGGTAGACCTCCAGCAGCTCCTTCAGGCCGAGCGTGAGCGGCTGGCCGTCCACCAGCGCCACGTTGTTGATGCCGAAGGACTCCTCCATCGGCGTCAGCTTGTAGAGCTGCTCCAGCACGGCCTCCGGGTGGAAGCCGTTCTTGACCTCGATGACCAGGCGCAGGCCGTGGGCGCGGTCGGTGAGGTCCTTGACGTCGGCGATGCCCTGGAGCTTCTTCGACCCGACCAGGTCCTTGATCTTGGCGATGACCTTCTCGGGGCCCACCGAGAAGGGCAGTTCGGTGACGACCAGGCCCTTGCGGCGGGCCGTCACGTTCTCCACGGAGACGGTGGCGCGGATCTTGAAGGTGCCGCGGCCGGTCTCGTAGGCGTCCTTGATGCCCGACAGGCCCACGATCCGGCCGCCGGTGGGCAGGTCCGGACCCGGGACGAAGCGCATCAGCGCCTCCAGGTCGGCGTTCGGGTGCCGGATCAGGTGCCGGGCGGCGGCGATGACCTCGCCGAGGTTGTGCGGCGGCATGTTGGTGGCCATGCCGACGGCGATCCCGGAAGCGCCGTTGACCAACAGGTTCGGGTACGCCGCGGGCAGCGCGACCGGCTCCCGCTCCTGGCCGTCGTAGTTCGGCGCGAAGTCGACGGTGTCCTCGTCGATCGACTCCGTCATCAGGCTGGTGGCGTCCGCCATCCGGCACTCGGTGTAACGCATCGCGGCCGGCGGGTCGTCGTTGCCGAGCGAGCCGAAGTTGCCGTGGCCGTCGACCAGCGGCAGCCGCATCGAGAAGGGCTGGGCCATGCGCACCAGCGCGTCGTAGATCGAGGCGTCACCGTGCGGGTGGAGCTTGCCCATGACCTCGCCCACGACGCGGGCGCACTTGACGTAGCCGCGGTCGGGGCGCAGGCCCATCTCGTTCATCTGGTAGACGATCCGGCGGTGGACCGGCTTCAGGCCGTCCCGGGCGTCGGGCAGCGCCCGGGAGTAGATCACCGAGTACGCGTACTCAAGGAAGGAGCCCTGCATCTCATCGACGACGTCGATGTCGAGGATCCTCTCCTCGAAGTCCTCCGGCGGCGGGGTCTTCGTGCTGCGGCGGGCCATCGCTGCGCGGCTCCTTAACCAAGGGGTCTGACGGGTTCTGATCTGGTGCTGACGCGGACCATTGTGGACCGGGGCACCGACAACGCCGACCCCGACCCGGGCTGCGGGGCGCGGAGCGGGCCCGGGTGGGGTCCGGGAACTTCTCCGTAGGCCGGCGCGCTTGCATAGAGTGACAGGTCTGACAGGAATCTCCGCATCCCGATCGAAGGGACCACATGCCCATGGGTCACACGGCCACCGAGCAGGGCGCCTCCGGCGGCCTGACAGCGACCGAGCACCGGCTGGCCAACGGCCTGCGCGTGGTGCTCTCCGAGGACCACCTGACCCCCGTCGCCGCGGTCTGCCTGTGGTACGACGTCGGCTCCCGCCACGAAGTCAAGGGGCGTACCGGCCTGGCTCACCTCTTCGAGCACCTGATGTTCCAGGGCTCGGCGAGCGTCCCGGGCAACGGCCACTTCGAACTGGTCCAGGGCGCCGGCGGCTCGCTCAACGGCACCACCAGCTTCGAGCGGACCAACTACTTCGAGACGATGCCGGCCCACCAGCTGGAGCTGGCGCTGTGGCTGGAGGCGGACCGCATGGGCTCGCTGCTGGCCGCCCTGGACGAGGAGTCCATGGAGAACCAGCGCGACGTCGTCAAGAACGAGCGCCGCCAGCGCTACGACAACGTGCCCTACGGCACGGCGTTCGAGCGGCTGACCGCGCTGGCCTACCCCGAGGGCCACCCGTACCACCACACCCCGATCGGCTCGATGGCCGACCTGGACGCCGCCTCGCTGGAGGACGCGCGCGCGTTCTTCCGTACCTACTACGCGCCCAACAACGCCGTGCTGTCGGTCGTCGGGGACATCGACCCCGAGCAGACGCTGGCCTGGGTCGAGAAGTACTTCGGCAGCATCCCGTCCCACGACGGCAAGCTGCCGCCGCGCGACGGCACGCTGCCCGACGTCATGGGCGGACAGCTGCGCCAGGAGATCGTCGAGGAGGTCCCGGCCCGCGCGCTGATGGCCGCCTACCGGCTGCCGCACGACGGCACCCGGGAGTGCGACGCCGCCGACGTGGCGCTGACCGTCCTGGGCGGCGGCGAGTCCTCCCGGCTGCACAACCGCCTGGTCCGCCGCGACCGCTCGGCCGTCGCCGCCGGGTTCGGCATGCTGCGGCTGGCCGGGGCGCCGTCCCTGGGCTGGCTGGACGTGAAGACCTCCGCCGGGGTCGAGGTGCCCGACATCGAGGCCGCCGTGGACGAGGAGCTCGCCCGGTTCGCCGCCGAGGGCCCCACGGCCGAGGAGATGGAGCGGGCCCAGGCCCAGCTGGAGCGCGAGTGGCTGGACCGGCTGGGCACCGTGGCCGGCCGCGCCGACGAGCTGTGCCGCTACGCCGTGCTGTTCGGCGACCCGCAGCTGGCGCTGACCGCCGTCGAGCGGCTGCTGGACGTCACCGCCGAGGAGGTGCAGGCCGTCGCCGCGGCCCGGCTGCGCCCCGACAACCGCGCCGTGCTGGTGTACGAGCCGCTGGCCGCCGAGGCCGCCGAGGCCGCCGAAGAGAACGACGAGAACGAGGGGGCGCAGCAGTGACCGCCGAGCCCGCAGTGACCATGACCTTCCACCCCCGGCCCCAGGCCGGCGAGGCCAAGCCGTGGGCCTTCCCCGCGCCCGAGCGCGGTGTGCTGCCCAGCGGCCTGACCGTGCTGCGCTGCCACCGCCCGGGCCAGCAGGTGGTGGCCGTCGAGATCGTGCTGACGGCCCCGCTGGACGCCGAGCCGGAGGGCCTGGACGGCGTGGCCACCATCATGGCCCGCGCCCTGTCCGAGGGCACCGACAAGCACTCCGCCGAGGAGTTCGCCGCCGAGCTGGAGCGCTGCGGCGCCACCCTCGACGCGCACGCCGACCACCCGGGCGTCCGGGTCTCCCTCGAGGTGCCCGCCTCCCGGCTGCCCAAGGCGCTCGCCCTGCTCGCCGAGGCGCTGCGTGCCCCCGCGTTCGCCGACTCCGAGATCGACCGGCTGGTGCGCAACCGGCTCGACGAGATCCCGCACGAGCTGGCCAACCCCCAGCGCCGCGCCGCGAAGGAGCTGTACCGGCAGCTCTTCCCGGCCTCCCTGCGGATGTCCCGGCCGCGCCAGGGCACCGAGGAGACCGTCGCACGGATCGACGCCGCGGCCGTCCGCGCGTTCTACGAGGCCCACGTCCGCCCCGCCACCGCCACCGCGGTCGTCGTCGGCGACTACACGGGCCTGGACCTGGACGCCGTCCTGGCCGACACCCTGGGCACCTGGACGGGCGGCACCGCCGAGCCCGTCCCGGTCCCGCCCGTCACCTCCGACGACACCGGCCGCGTGGTCATCGTGGACCGCCCCGGCGCGGTCCAGACCCAGCTCCTCATCGGCCGTACCGGGCCGGACCGGCACGACCGGGTCTGGGCGGCCCAGGTGCTCGGCACGTACTGCCTGGGCGGCACGCTGACCTCCCGTCTGGACAAGGTGCTGCGCGAGGAGAAGGGCTACACCTACGGCGTGCGGGCCTTCGGCCAGGTGCTGCGCTCCACGGCCCCTGACGGCCCGGGCGGGGCCACCGGCGCCTCCATGCTGGCCATCAGCGGCTCGGTGGACACCCCCAACACCGGCCCCGCGCTGGCCGATCTGTGGCAGGTGCTGCGCACCCTCGCCGAGGGCGGCCTGACCGACGCCGAGCGGGACGTGGCCGTGCAGAACCTGGTGGGCGTGGCCCCCCTGAAGTTCGAGACGGCCGCCTCGGTCGCCGGCACCCTCGCCGACCAGGTCGAGCAGCAGCTCCCGGACGACTACCAGGCGCAGTTGTACGCCCGCCTGGCCGAGACGGGCACCGTGGAGGCCACCTCGGCGGTCGTGAGCGCCTTCCCGGCGGACCGGCTGGTGACCGTGCTGGTGGGCGACGCCGCGCAGATCGAGGAGCCCGTCCGGGCCCTCGGCATCGGTGAGGTCACCGTCGTCTCCAACTGACCCGACGCGCAAGGGGCCCTGGCGGGTTGTCCGCCAGGGCCCCTTGCGCGTCGATTGTCCGGTTCGTGGTGAGGTTGCGCGTATGCGGTGTGGCGTACGCAACAAAAGGGCTCGTCTGTTTGGCGATTGACTGATGATCCGCCTAGCGTCGGGCGTGCTGTCCGCCATACGAACCCGCCGCACCCGCGGCACCGGGCAGCGATCGCCGAGTCCCCGTCCGGCGCGAGCCTGGGGAGCCGGGGACCCACATCAGTCCCTGGGGTGAATCGGACCGCCTCGCCAGAGGGGGCCCGTAGGAGACCTTCCTGCTCCGAACCCGTCAGCTAACCCGGTAGGCGAGAAGGAAGGAAAGGATCAGCCTTTTCATGGGCACTCGTGGCGCCGGTAAGCATCGTGGTTCCAGCCGCCTGAGCAAGAAGACCGCCGGCATCGCCGGGATCGCCGCCCTCGCCACCACCGGCGTCGTCGGCACCCTGGCCGCCCCCGCCTTCGCCGCCGACAAGAGCGCCGGCACCCACGACGCGAATCTGAACGCCGTCGTCGTCGCCGACGAGCTCGCCGGGGACGTGCAGGCCCAGGCCGACGCCCAGGGCCAGGCCGCCGACCACGCCGCCGCCCAGGCGCAGGCCGAGGCCGAGGCCAAGCAGAAGGCCGCCGAGGCCAAGCGCATCGCGGAGGCCAAGGCCAAGGCCGAGCGCGAGGCCAAGGAGCGCGCTGCCCGCGAGGAGGAGCGCCGCCGCCTCAACATGTTCGTCTCGCCGCTGGACGACTCCTACGTGAGCACCCAGTACAAGGCCGGCGGCGGCATGTGGTCCTCCGGCAGCCACACCGGCATCGACTTCCACGCCGCCTCCGGCACCTCGGTCCACGCGGTGGGCGCGGGCGTCGTCGTCGAGGCCGGCTGGGGCGGCGCCTACGGCAACAACGTCGTGATCAAGCACAACGACGGTACGTACACCCAGTACGGCCACATGTCCTCGCTGAGCGTCTCCGTCGGCCAGCAGGTCACCCCGGGCCAGCAGATCGGCCTGTCGGGCAACACCGGCAACTCCAGCGGCGCGCACCTGCACTTCGAGGCCCGCACCGGAGCCACGTACGGCACCGACATCGACCCGGTCGCCTACCTGCGCTCGCACGGCGTCACCCTCTGACCCTCGCGCGACGCACGCACCGCGCACCTTCCGAAGACCCCGGCCCGTCCCTACGGGCCGGGGTCTTCGCGTGCGCCCTCCGCCGGAATCCGCGGCGTCCGCGGCGTCCGCCGCCTCCGTGGGACGCGTGGTTTCCGCGGTGTTTCCGATTTTCCGTCGGTCCCGGAAACAATGCCGTGTTGGAATAGAGTCGCTCCCATGACGCTGGCATTAAGCGGAGGTCCGGTTTTGCGTATTCCCGCGCACGCGGTCTGCGCCGCGGTCCGTGACGACATCGTCTCCGGGGTCTTCGAGCCCGGCAGCAGACTCACCGAGGAACTCCTCGCCCGCCGTTACGGAGTCTCCCGCGTCCCGGTCCGCGAGGCCCTGCGCACCCTGGAGTCCGAGGGCTTCGTCACCACCCGGCGGCACGCCGGGGCCCATGTGGCCGAGCCGACCGAGCAGGACGCGGCGGACTTCCTGGAGATCCGCATGCTGCTGGAGCCGCTGGCCGCCGCGCGGGCCGCACGCCGGCGCACCGACGCCCACCTGAAGGTGCTCCGGGGCCTGGTCCGGCTCGGTCAGGAGCGCGCCCGGCGCGGCCAGGTCGACGACCTGCGGTCGCTGGGCGGCTGGTTCCACGAGACGCTGGTCCAGGCCTCCGGCAGCCCAGGCCTGGTCGCCCTGCTCGCCCAGCTGCGCCACAAGGTCGCCTGGACCCATGCGGTCCAGGTGCCGGCCCGGCCGGTGGACTCCTGGGCGGAGCACGGCGCGATCGTGGACGCGGTGGCGCGCGGGGACGAGGACCGGGCCCGGGCCCTGACCGCCGCCCACGCCGACCGCGCGGCCGCCGCGCACCGGCTGCGCGTGAGGACTTCGCAACCTGCCGTAAACACGGGGAGCGGCCCGGTTTAACACGAGCCGTATACAAAGGTTCCGCGCCCGGATTCCCGGCCGCGCTGCGAAAGGCGCCCGCGCCAGGAATTCGCGACGCATGCGAAATTCGGCGTGCCCGGAAACAGCCGCTAGTCGAAAGGCTCGGCCGACCGGAAATCGCTGCGCGCGGAAATGCCCGGGCCGACCGGAAATCGCTGCGCGCGGAAAGGCCCGGACGACCGGAAATCGCCGCGCCCCGAGGGCCGCAAACGGCCGGAGCCGCGGCTCCCCTCCTGCGAGGGGAGCCGCGGCTCCGGTGCGGTGCGGTGCGGTGCGAGCCCGAAGGGTCAGACGGTCTCGGGGAGCTCCTCGAGACCCTCGGCGACCAGCTTCGCCAGCCGGTCGAGCGCGACCTCGGCGCCCTCGGCCTCGGAGGCCAGGACGATCTCCTCGCCGCCCTGGGCGCCCAGGCCCAGCACCGCGAGCATGGAGCCGGCGTTGACCGGGGTGCCGTCCGCCTTGGCGATGGTCACCGGGATACCGGAAGCCGTGGCCGCCCGGACGAAGATCGAGGCGGGACGAGCGTGCAGGCCCTCGGCCCAGCCGACGTTGACGCGGCGCTCTGCCATGGTGATGCCCTTCAGGTGTCTCAAGGTTGTCTAGACCAGTCTCTCACGACGTCCGGAATGCCTCCGACCGACCTTCGGCCCGAGCCTCCCGCCGGTGGGCCTTCCTCAGCTTGCACTTTTATGTCCTACTTTGTCGTATGCGCCGCGCTGACGCCCTCCGGCACTCCGGGCCGTGGCCCCGGGCCTTAGGGTGTGCCCATGACCACCGCGTCGGACCCCTCGTACCCGGCCCACTGGGAAGCGGACGTCGTGCTGCGCGACGGCGGCACCGCCCGTATCCGCCCCATCACCCCCGAGGACGCCGGCCGCCTGGTCAGCTTCTACGCGCAGGTGTCGGACGAGTCCAAGTACTACCGGTTCTTCGCCCCGCACCCCCGGCTCTCCGACCGCCAGGTCCACCGCTTCACGCACCACGACTACGTCGACCGGGTCGGCCTCGCGGCCACCGTGGGCGGCGAGTTCATCGCCACCGTCCGCTACGACCGCATCGACGCCCACGGCCGCCCCGCCTCCGGGCCCGCCGACCAGGCCGAGGTCGCCTTCCTCGTCCAGGACGCGCACCAGGGCCGCGGGGTGGCCTCCGCGCTCCTCGAACACATCGGCGCGGTCGCCCGCGAGCGCGGCATCCGCCGGTTCACCGCCGAGGTGCTGCCCGCCAACACCAAGATGATCAAGGTGTTCAAGGACGTCGGCTACCAGCAGACCCGCACCTTCGAGGACGGCGCGGTCCACCTCACCCTCGACCTCGAACCCACCGCCGAGTCCCTCGCCGTCCAGCGCGCCCGCGAACAGCGCGCCGAGGCCCGCTCCGTGCAGCGGCTGCTCGCCCCGCGCTCGGTCGCCGTCGTCGGCGTCAGCCGCAGCGGCTCCGGCGTCGGCGCCGCCGTCCTGCGCAACCTGCGCGACGGCGCCTTCCGCGGTGACCTCTACGCCGTCAACGAGGCCGTCACCACCGACCTGCTCGACGGCGTACGGGCCTACCGCTCGCTCGCCGGCATCGCCGCCCCCGTGGACCTCGCCGTCGTCGCCGTCCCCGCCGAACGCGTCCCCGAGGTGGTCGACGCGTGCGGCGCCCTCGGCGTCCAGGGCCTGGTCGTGCTCTCCGCCGGCTTCGGCGACAGCGGCCCCGAGGGGCTTGCGCGGCAGCGCGAACTGGTGCGGCGCGCCCGCTCGTACGGCATGCGCATCGTCGGGCCCAACGCCTTCGGCGTGATCAACACCGCCCCGGAGGTCAGCCTCAACGCCTCCCTGGCCCCCGCCCCCGGCCCGGCGCCGCTCGCCGGGCGGATCGGGCTGTTCAGCCAGTCCGGGGCCATCGGCATAGCGCTGCTGGCCGGCCTGCTGCGACGCGGGGAGGGCCTGTCGTCCTTCGTCTCCGCCGGCAACCGCGCGGACGTCTCGGGCAACGACATCCTCCAGTACTGGTACGAGGACCCGGCCACCGACGTGGCCCTCCTCTACCTCGAAACCCTCGGCAACCCGCGCAAGTTCACCCGGCTCGCCCGCCGCACCGCCGCCGTCAAACCCGTCGTCGTCGCCAAGGGCGGCCGGCACACCGGGGTCACCCCCGCCGGCCACGCCGTCCCCGGCACCCGGCTGCCCGACGCCACCGTCTCCGCCCTGCTCCGCCAGGCCGGAGTGATCCGCGTCGACACCGTCACCGAGCTGGTCGACGTCGGCCAGCTGCTGGCCTCCCAGCCGCTGCCCGACGGGCCCCGGGTCGCCATCCTCGGCAATTCCGAGTCCCTCGGCGTCCTCACCTACGACGCCTGCCTGTCCGAGGGCCTGCGCCCGCTGCCCCCGCTGGACCTGACCACCGACGCCGGCCCCGAGGACTTCCGCGCCGCCCTCACCCGGGCCCTGGCCTCCGGCACCTGCGACGCCGTCGTCGTCACCGCCATCCCCTCGGTCGGGGAGCCCGGCTTCGGCGACGGCCTGGCCGCCGCCCTGCGCGCCGCCGTCACCGAGGTCCCGGGCAAGCCCGTGGTCGTGGTCCAGGTCGAGCTCGGCGAACTCGCCGACGCCCCCGCGGCCGCCGTGCCCGCCGGTCCCGACCGGATCCCGGCCTACCCGGCCGCCGAACGGGCCGTACGCGCCCTCGCCGAGGCCGCCCGGTACGCCCAGTGGCGCCGGGACAACGCCGAGGCCGGCCAGGTGCCCGAGTACGACGACATCGACGAGCAGGGCGCCGCCGCCCAGCTCGCCGCCCTCCTCTCCGGCGTCGGCCCCGGCGAGGTCGCCGCCCTGGAGGACGGCGACGCACGCACACTGCTCGGCCGCTACGGCATCCGCGTCCTGCCCACC